>CAJWQP010000005.1 GCA_913045445.1 uncultured Nitrospina sp.
CCCAGAGCTTTACCGACTTCTTTTTTATTTTTCATTTTTAACTCCAATAGGAAATCTTAAAAATCATCTTCCTTGATTTTATAAATATTCGGGGAATCCGGGTTTTCAACGTATGACAATCGAAGATTAATATTTTGATTGGCAGGCTGACCCTCCTTGGCGGGCAGGTTAACAAGTAACAAGATCACTATTCTGCCTTTAGCATCGACACCACGAAACACAAAGACGGAACCATCGGGCAACTTTGAGTTAACCGCCAAACCCTTCTTCCGAAATCCCTGATTCAAAAAATGGGTGCGTAGCTGATTGGCCATATCAACCACTCTTTGAGGATCAGGTTTTTCCTCTGTGGTTCTGCCCTACAGTACATTGACCTGAATAAGTCGTTTAGAGTTAAACCCAAAAACATAAAACAGGCTTGCCTAGCCACTGTCAGGCAATAAATCATTCACCTGGAAATTAAAACTTAACGTTTTCTCAGTCGGATTAACGCGACGCTGAATTTTGCTCTTTGGAATTTTAAAATCTTTGAAGATCGATTTCAAAACTCCCTTTTCGGTCATTCCAAACCGGGCGGACCTGAAGCCGTCAACCCGAACCTCGCTATTTTCTTCAGCACCGGAAGAAGACGTCCTGACCAGAACCTCTTTTTGCAACGTACCCAGAACCATCAGAGCACATGCAACCGTAATCACTAAACCATTTTTTTCATACCGACACCCACCACTTATACAAACCTATACTATAAACTCTTAATCAGCGCCGACGAATTTCTGTTTGCCCGCCCATAAACGGCACAAGCACTT
Source organism: uncultured Nitrospina sp. (assembly GCA_913045445.1). Classification (GTDB taxonomy): domain Bacteria; phylum Nitrospinota; class Nitrospinia; order Nitrospinales; family VA-1; genus Nitromaritima. The sequence continues at coordinate 807 of CAJWQP010000005.1, forward strand.
CTGGAATTCGAATCGAACCATCAGGTTGATAGCCATGCTCAACAACAGCGGCCCACACCCTTGGCGCGGCCAACCCCGAACCATTGAGCGAATGCAGTAATTCCGGTTTATCCTGCTCGCTTCTGCGAAACCTGCTATTGCCTCTTCTCGTTTGAAAATCAGAGAAAATACCAATTGATGAAACCTCCAACCATGATTTCGTTCCGGGAGAATAAACTTCCAGATCATGAACCCGGGTTGAAGAAAAAGTAACATCGCCGCCGCATAGATCCAATACTCGATAGGGAAGCCCCAACAACTTTAGCGGATGTTCGGCATCGCTCACCAGCATCTCATATTCGTCTTTCACCGTTTCGGGAGTACACAAGCGAACAAGCTCTACCTTGTGAAACTCGTGAAGCCTCTGCATTCCCCTCGTTTCCTTCCCCGCCGAGCCTGCTTCGCGACGAAAACAAACGGTGTAAGCCATATACCGTTTTGGCAACTCATCAATAGAAAGAATTTCACCCGCGTGCAAATTAGTTAGAGGAACTTCTCCGGTCGGAATAGCCCACAAATCGTCATCGCGAAACCGGTAAGCATCCTCTTCAAATTTCGGAAGCGTCCCGGTACCCATCATCATTTCGGGCCGAACAAAATGAGGAGGAGTAATTTCTTCATTGCGTTCACTGTTTATCGAAAGGGCAAATTGGATGAGCGCCCGATGTAAACGGGCACCATCGCCACGCAACAGGGCGAACATGGAACCACTCAATTTGGCCGCACGCTCGGCGTCCAGAATGCCCAACTCCTCGCCTATCTTCCAGTGAGGCTTGAACTCCTTCCCCTCGTAATCCGATTCTTTATACCCTTCCATCCGCACAACAACATTACAGTCCTCAGTGAACCCATCAGGACAGTCATCATCGGGCAGATTCGGAACGCGCAACAATAGTTGCAATCTTTTATCATCGACCTCTTTATATTCCTTTTCCCTGGTCTCCAGCTTTTTTTTCAACCCAGGAACAGACACCTTCAGTTCATCAGCCTCGTCTTTTTTCCCCTGCTGGTAAAGGACACCGACTTGTTTTGACTTTTCATTGATCTCAGCGCGGAGCCCATCCACTTCACCCACCAGTGTTTTCCGGGCGAGGATCGCCTGACGGATTTCCTCAATCTGCTCGACGGGAACTTTCTTTCGCATCAAACGTCGCTTGGTTTCTTCGTAATCGTTAATGAATAAATTCTGATCCAGCATGGGCGTCTATGTGTATAAGTATTAATGAAATGGTTTAGAATTAAGGAAGGAGCAACATAGCAAATTCCGAACTGACCGGAGGCAGTGTACACCATTTAAAGATCGGGGGGAATACCCTCTTGCCTCATTCCCAGCAACCCGCTATGCTTTCACCGCATTTGGGGCAAGCACCTTGGTGAAGAAAGTTTTTCTGCACACGAAACCCGATACGCTCAATCAAAAGCTCATCGCATTTCGGGCAATAAGTATTCTCCGTATTTTCTACCTGCCCAGGAATGTTTCCTGAGTAAACGAACTTCACTCCGGCCTGTTTTCCCTTCTCGCGAGCTTTCAGCAAAGTGGACACAGGCGTCCGCCCCCTGTCCTGCATGTTATAGTCAGGATGAAACGCTGTCACATGCCAGGGGATATCCGTTGAAACGGACGCTATAAACTGAGCAATCTCGGAAAGCTCCGCATCAGAATCGTTATAGCCTGGAACCACCAGAGTCACTATTTCCGTCCACATGCCCGCTGAAAAAACACGGTGAATGGTGTCTAATACCGCGGATAAATTTCCTCCCAGCCGACGATAGTTTTTTTCGGAAAAAGTTTTCAGGTCGATCTTGTAAAAGTCAACCCACGGCGAAAGATACTCAATCACCTCGGGAGTACCGTGCCCGTTTGAAACAAAAGCCGTGCGCAGTCCGGCCTGGCGTGCTTCCCTGAAAACTTCCACCGCCCACTCGCTCGTTATCAGAGGTTCATTGTAGGTCGAGACAACCGTTTTCGATCCTTTTCTAATTGCGAAATCACAAACTTCGGTGGCGGTCATGCGGGTCGATTCTACAGTCGCCTTATCATCCCTCAGAGTCTGAGAGGTAAACCAATTCTGGCAGTAGGCGCAATGAAAATCGCATCCCAGCATACCAAAGCTCATGGCGAGGCTTCCTGGTAAGGCGTGGAAAAACGGTTTTTTTTCTATGGGATCATTATGAATTCCGGCAACGTAGCTAAACGGCACCCTGAGAGTACCTTCGCTGTTATACCGGACTTTGCAAGCTCCCCGCTGGTCTGGTTTTAGCTTGCACAAGTGACCGCAGGCAGTGCAAATAAGGGAATCGCCTTCAAGCGTCCTGACCAGTTCGCCGGGCTGTGTGTGATCGTCAATCAGATGATTTATGCGGGTGGGGCTCATACGAATTCACCCAGTCACTCGGTACTGACACCTTCTGTCTTTTTATCAAGCGCACCGACCATCGTATGCCACGCGAGGCTGGCACATTTCGTGCGCGATGGATACTCTCTTATCCCTTGAAACAAGGTGAGCTTGCCTAAATGGTGCTCCTGTTTTTCCGGCTCGAATTCGCCCAAGACCATTTTATGAAACTCATCAAAAACCACACGGCACTCGTCAATTTTCTTTCCCTTAAGGTGATTGGTCATGAGGGAGGTACTAGCCTTGGATATGGCGCATCCCGAACCGGTGAAACTGACATCTTCAACAACCTCTTCCGCTTCATCTACTTTGAGATAAACAGTGATATCATCGCCGCACAATGGGTTGACCCCGTGGCAACAGTGCGTTGCATTTTCCATTTCGTGAAAATTACGCGGTTTGCGATTATGATCCAGAATCACCTGTTGATATAGCTCGTTGTCGTAAGACATGTAAAGTTTCCTCTAAATAAATATCTCTATTCATTAAATATAACACAACCTCATAAGGAAGACCGATTTTTGATCTTTCTAAGTTTCTAGATATTAAAGCTTCAATCTCAAGTCTGTTTCCACCCTGAGCAATTAAACGTAACGAAGATTGGCCTGCAAATGCTATTATCTTAGGTATAATATTTACTGATGCTACTGGGAGACACATATGGAAGTCATTCGAGCCGATTTGAACTGTCTTGATGAACTGGCAAAGCTATTTGACCAATACCGGATATTTTATCAACAACCTTCAAACCTTCAAGGCTCTATGGATTTTATGAAATCCCGCTTTGCAAAAGGCGATTCCGTTATCTACGTTGCAAAAAAAAATTCACGGCTAATTGGATTTTCCCAGCTTTATCCCAGCTTTTCGTCTGTAGGAATGCAACTCATCTGGATTTTAAACGACTTGTTTGTTGAGGAAGGTTCCCGAAAGCAAAACGTCGCCAAGTACCTGATGGAAGCAGCAAAAAAACATGGGCAATCCTCAAATGCGTTGCGAATTGAGCTGGCAACGCAAGTCTCCAACAGTCCAGCACAATGTCTTTATGAATCGCAGGGATATGTTAAAAATGAAAAGTTCTATCACTATGCTTTAACTTTATAACAAAGTTTCTCTGCCAATCCCACCGCCCATCAACAAGCACGGAATCTGCATTTGATACTTTCCTTTTACAAGATCGACCTATAGCCTTCACGGCTAGTGGCTGCTCGGTGCAGGGCCAAAAAAGCTGACCGGTGCTATCAAGCCTCACTAAAACTATTGGCGAGATCCAGCCCATTGCCCCCACTGCAAGTGGTCAGGAAAAAAACTTGATGATTTTTTTCAGGCCTTCAGCCAGAGCGTCGAGTTCCTCGTATTTATTGTAGAACGCCATAGAGGCCCGCGCTGTGGCTGGAACGCCAAAACGGATCATGGTCGGCTGGGCGCAGTGGTGTCCACCCCGAAGAGCGATCCCATCCTGATCCAGCATGGTGATGATATCGTGAGGGTGCGCGGATTCCAGGTAAATGGACAGAAGAGCCGCCTTCTCTTTGGCATTACCGATGATACGGAGTCCATCAATATCACTAAGCAGTCGGGTTCCGTAATTGAGCAGACTTTTCTCGTACTCAAAAATCTTATCCATCCCGATCCCGCCGATATAGTCAATGGCCGCGCCCAGCCCAATCACCTGACTGATAGGCGGGGTGCCCGCTTCAAACCGTGCCGGAGGTTTGGCGTAGGTTGTTTTTCCCAGCGTGACCTGCATGATCATATCGCCACCGGTCACATACGGCGGCATCGTTTCCATCACTTCCATTTTTCCGAACATGCCGCCAATCCCGCTGGGTGCGTACATCTTGTGTCCGGAAAATGTATAGAAGTCGCAGTCGATATCCTTAACATCGACTTTCATATGCGGAGCACTTTGCGCTCCGTCGACGAGAACTTTCGCACCCACAGAATGTGCCTTACGGGTGATTTCTTTTATAGGGTTGATCGTCCCCAAGGCGTTGGAAACATGATTCACCGCTACGATGCGTGTCTTGTCGGTCAACAACTTGTCATACTCTTCCATAACGAGTTCGCCGTTATCGGCAACAGGAATGACTTTGAGTGTCGCTCCCTTCTCTTCACAAAGAACCTGCCAGGGCACAGTGTTGGCGTGATGCTCGATATTAGAGATGATGACCTCGTCCCCTGCGTTGACAAACTTGCGCCCGAAACTGTGAGCCACGAGATTGATCGCCTGGGTGGTGCCGCTGGTAAAAACAATTTCCTGACGTGTCGGAGCGCCCAGAAAGTCTGCAACTTTCTGACGGGCTTCTTCATAAAGTCGGGTAGAATTTTCACACAAACGGTATGAACCACGACGCACGGTTCCATATTCTTCAGAATCGAATTGACTCACCCGGTTGATCACCTGCCATGGTTTTTGCGTTGTCGCGCCATTGTCCAGGTAGATGAGCGGCTTCCCGCCTATCTCTTTCGACAGGACAGGAAAATCGGCACGGATTTTATCAACATCGATGCAGGGTTTTTCTATAGAAATAGTTTTAGCATCGCCCATGGCACGTCTCCGAAAATCTAATTTTATTCAAATGCATGTCGCCACGAATTTGCTCTATAAAAATATTTCCGTTACCCATTAGTTCGCTTTCAGTTTTTTAAGTAGCGTTTGATTGAGTTCTTCTATCACCGGTGCAAAGGGAATTTCCTGGATAATGCTACTGGCAAAACTCTGGGTGAGAATTTCCTTCGCCACAGCTTCAGACAAACCTCTTGTTCTCAGGTAGAAAAGTTGGCCTTCATCCAATTGTCCAACTGTTGCGCCATGCGCGCATTTTACATCATCCGCAAAAATCATCAGATTGGGCTTGCAATCCGCATGACCCTCATCGGAAAGCATGAGGTTGTTGATGAGCTGATCAGAATTCGTCAACTGCGCCCCCTTGTTGACCACCACAGTTCCATCGAAGCTGGCTCGCGCGCGATGATTTATAATATTTTTAAAACGCTGTTGGCTGGTGCAGTGTTCCACTTCGTGGTGAACACGAATGAACTGGTGAGATTGCTCATCGTCTACCAGCACGCTCACTCCGCTCAACTCCAACCCCGCCCCCGGCTCACTCAACCATGCCTCATTATGATGGCGAACCAGCCGCGCTCCGTTGGTGGCCTGATAACCCCGATAACAGCTATCGCGTTTTAAATGAACCCGATTTTTTGAAAAATGCCAGGCATCTGTTGAATCCGCCTGTACCTGAATATGAGTTAAGCTGGCATTCTCCTCCACAACCATATCCTGGACCGAGTTGACGAAATAGTTACCCTCCTCGCCAACATATTTCACAATTATTTTTAATTCTGACAGAGGCTCAAGATGAACATAGATCCTGGGAACCGTCATTACGGGACCGCTTTCCCCTCCGGTCGAAATATTAAGTATCTGCAACGGAGCTTCGATCTGTTTGTCTTTGCCGACCCGAATCATAATACCCTGTGTCATGAAGGCACTGTTGATTGAGGCAAACACATCGTTTTCCTGCTCAATACTTTCCTGCAACGCAGTTTTAATCGGCTCGTCCTTCACCGCGTCCGTCAGCGACCCTACCATGACCGCCGTACCCAGTGCAGTTGCATCGGACAATTCAGAACACAGAATGCCGTTCACAAGCGTCAAGTGACTATGTTCGCAACCGGCATAGACATGTTGTTTGACAAACTCCTGCGGACTGGAACTTTTTGTTTTCAAAGAAAACGGCGCACCCGTAATATCCTTCGTATTGACGAAGGTATACATCTCATGCTTGCGGTGGGGAAATTTTAACTTGGCAAACTGGTCAAGGGCCTTCCTGTTAAGTGCCAGGATGTCCGGACCGGATTGACTCGTTTCGATAAATTTTTTATGGAGATCAAGAACGACCGATTCTGCGCCGTTACTGGATTCCGCAATTGTGCTCGACATGAAGTCTCCTCAATTCGTCGTGGTCAACCAGTCATACCCCTGCGCTTCCAGTTCATGCGCAAGTTCCTTACCACCGGATTTAATGATTTTGCCATGACTGAGCACGTGAACAAAATCGGGCTTGATGTAGTCAAGCAGTCGCTGATAGTGGGTGATCAGAATCAACGCATTGTCCTCATTGTTGAGTTTATTGACTCCGTTAGCCACTACGCGCAGGGCATCGATATCCAGACCGGAATCGGTTTCATCAAGAACAGACAATGCGGGTTTTAAGATAGCCATTTGAAGAATCTCATTTTTCTTCTTTTCACCGCCTGAGAACCCGTCATTGCAGTTTCGCTCTTTATATTTATTTTCCATACCGAGCAGGTTCATTTTCTCCTGAAGAATATCGTCGAAGTCCAGCGGATCGACCTCATCCTTCCCTTCATTAACCAGCCGGGCATTGTAGGCCATACGCAGAAATTCGGCGTTGTTCACGCCGGGAATTTCGACCGGATACTGAAACCCCATGAACACACCGGCCAGAGAACGATCTTCAGCGCTTAATTCCAGAAGATTTTTACCCTCAAACACAACTTCTCCAGAAAACACTTCGTATGCGGGATGACCCGATAGAATTTTCGCCAGAGTACTCTTTCCCGAACCGTTGGGTCCCATGATGGCATGAGTCTCTCCCTTGTTAATCGAAAGGGAAATTCCCTTGAGGATTTCAGTTTCCTCGAACCCGGCATGTAAATCTTTTATTTCTAACATTAAATAATTTCCTAATTTATAAAGTATCCTTCGACATACCCCTTCGAGGCAAGAAAGCGATGGTCAAACACCACCAGCTCAGGACAACAATCAGGTGTCGTGCTGAGCTGGTCGAAGCATGATAATAAAATCACTGGTCAACCGACGCTGTTTTCCAGTTTCAAAGTGAGGAGTTTTTGCGCTTCCACCGCGAATTCCATAGGAAGCTGTTTAAAGACATCCTTACAGAACCCGTTAATGATAGAGGCGATTGCATTTTCCCGCGAGATGCCCCGTTGTTCAAAATAGAACAACTGCTCTTCGCTGATCTTGGAAGTGGATGCCTCGTGCTCTACCTGAAGAGAACTGTTCCCCGTTTCAATGTATGGGAATGTGTGGGCGCTGGATTTGTCCCCAACCAGCATACTGTCACACTGCGTATAGTTTCTTGCGTTGGTTGCATTTTTACCCACCCGTACCAAACCGCGATAACTGTTGCTTGAATGATCGGCGGAAATACCTTTTGAAATAATACTGGATCGCGTGTCCTTGCCAAGGTGCATCATCTTGGTTCCGGTATCTGCCTGCATATGTCCATTGGTCAGAGCAACAGAATAAAATTCGCCAACCGAGCCGTCCCCTTGCAGAAGACAACTTGGATATTTCCATGTGATGGCCGATCCCGTTTCCACCTGCGTCCAGGAAATTTTTGATTTTTCGCCCTGGCACTTACCGCGCTTGGTCACAAAATTATAAATTCCACCTTTACCCGTTTCAGGATCGCCCGCATACCAGTTTTGCACGGTGCTGTATTTAATTTCGGCACTGTCCAAAGTCACCAGTTCAACCACAGCGGCGTGCAACTGATTGGTATCGAACTGCGGCGCGGTGCAACCCTCGAGGTAAGAGACATAACTGTTCTCCGCGCAAATGATCAACGTGCGCTCAAACTGCCCCGTTTCCTCGGTATTGATTCTGAAATAAGTGGATATTTCCATCGGGGAAATAGTGTCAGGCGGAATATAGACAAACGACCCGTCTGTAAATACCGCGCTGTTGAGCGCCGCATAATAATTATCGCCCACCGGCACTACCGTTCCCAGATACTCTTCGACCAGTTCCGGATAGTCAATCAGCGCCTCGGAAATGGGACAGAAAATAATACCCACTTCCATTAGTTTCTTTTTGTGCGTGGTCGCAACGCTAACACTATCGAAAACCGCATCGACAGCAACATTGGCCAGCTTCTTCTGCTCTTCCAGAGGAATTCCAAGTTTCTCGAAAGTGTGGAGAATTTCAGGATCCACCTCGTCCAGACTTTCGAGCTTTTTTTTCGGTTTTGGCGCTGAGTAGTATGATATATCCTGAAAATCAATCGGCGGGTACTGAACATTAGGCCATTCAGGCTCTTTCATGGTCAGCCATTTCTCGTAAGCCTTGAGCCGGAAGTTAAGCATGAACTCCGGCTCGCCCTTCTTCTTGGAGATGGCTCGGACCACTTCCTCGTTAAGACCTTTGGCGAAAGTATCGGACTCAACATCAGTGACGAATCCGTACTTGTAATCATTATCCAGAGCTTCGGTGACTGAGTTGTCTTTAGATTCCATTATATTTTCACGCCCTTCTTACAGGGGGATTGAAGTGTTTAGAAAAATATCTGCTTTGGTTTCGTACTCTGCCTATTATATGTGCAAGCTACATATTAGGGACTACTATCAGTTCATTATAAATATCTTTACGCAGGGCTTGTTCCATAAACGAAAGTGTGGCCCCCAAAGAAGACCCGCAATTGCCACACGCACCCTGATATTTAATCATAACTTTTTCACCCTCAACAACATCGAGAACCTGAACGTTACCGCCATCGGCCATCAAAGCAGGGCGAACCTTCTCATCAAGCACCATGTTGATTTGTGTGATCTGGTCTTCCTTACTCAACCCCAGCCAGGCCTGTTCCGCCATGGACAGTTCAGCGAAAGACGAGGTTTTCACATCATCCTTGCTTATTGACGCGCTCGCTTCAGCAACCGCTTTAGCGGCAGGATATTCCTGCTGGACTATTTTCAACAACTCTTCGACATTTGCAAACGCCTTCTTCTTCGACTCTGGAACCGCTGGAACCTCCGGCTCGTCTCTTAGCAGCGCTTCAACATCTTCGCCTTTCAAAGAACAGGCTTCATCCACTGTGAGGCCTTTGACCATAGAACAAAGTGTTTCGCCGATTGCGACCGAAACTTTTCCCCCGTAGGCAAAAAACTTCGCGCTGTACACACGGTCCTCAATCCTGTCGACCAGCCAGTATGCCTTGGTGTCCTTGAATTTGGCTTCCACCAAGGCCATGCCCTTATCCCCGGCATCGTCTTTATCGTATGCACCGCGATGCTTCGGCTGGGTGGCGGCCTCATCAAATTTTTTGGAAAATTTTTCTTCGACAACTGTCATTCAGGACATCCTCTACGTCATACTTTTACAAATATCTTACCCGACCGGAAAACTCAGCATAACCGTGCCCTCAGTCCTACAGACTTTGGAAAAACCTTTGTTTATTATAGGTTATCGCACAGACAAACTCAAATTGACCTACCCGAAGCCAATCTTTGATTAGATGCTCGCAAGTCCTCAAAGTTCTTTATATTTAACAACCTGGTTCATATCCCACCACCGACTTTGAGAGGTCGCATCCATTGAAACCGGGGTAAGCAACAATTTAAACTAATCGTGTGCATAATCCAATTAAAAAGGATATAATTATTTCCCTCAAAGCACGGATTTTATAGCGGATTTACTGCTCCTCACAGCGGGTGAGACCGTGTCCCTGAAACCCGTTGCTGATGGATGGACGGATGGACGATTATTCTAAGGAGAGCTGGTGACGACTTCAACGGAAAATAACAAGCAAAAACTTGTCGATGGAATGGGTCGAACCATCGTGAACCTGCGGATATCTGTCACAGATCGCTGTAACTTTCGTTGCACCTATTGCATGCCCGCAGACAACGTGGAATTCATGCCACGAGACAATTTACTCTCCTTTGAGGAAATCACCCGCGTGGCTCAAATTGGAGCGGGTCTGGGAATCAAACGATTACGGCTCACGGGGGGCGAGCCTCTCATGCGCAAGGACCTGCCGGTTCTCATTCGTATGCTGACGCAGGTTGAAGGAATTGAAGATGTCGCGATGACCACCAACGCCTTTTTCCTCAAAGACCACGCAAAAGCTCTGAACGAAGCCGGACTCAAACGACTCAACATCAGCCTCGATGCACTCGACCCGGAAAAGTTTCGGCACGTCAACCGCCGGGATTGCCTTAAAGAAGTGCTGGAAGGAATCAAAATCTCAGCGGAAGAAGGATTCAAATCGATCAAGATAAACGCTGTTGCAATGCGGAATTTCTCTGAATCGGAAATCATGCGGCTCATCGAAATGGGGCGGTCTGATGGCTTCGAAATCCGTTTCATAGAATTCATGCCCCTGGATTCTGACCAGACCTGGGAACGCGACAAGGTATTGTTTGGTCATGAAATCATCGACCTCATCAAGGAAAAACACGAGTTGGTACCAGTCGAAAATTCTCTGGAAATTGGTCCTGCCAGTGAATACGATTTCGCCGACGGCAAAGGGCGTATCGGCATCATCACCGCCGTGAGCAATCCATTCTGCGATCACTGCAACCGCATCCGAATGACAGCCAACGGTAAACTGCGCACTTGCCTGTTCTCCGCCAATGAAACTGACCTCAAGGAACTGATCCGTGGCGGCGCGTCCGATGAAGACATTGTAAAAGCCATTCGAGATGCTGTGCTCATTAAAGAACCCGGTCACAAGATCAACCTCGATGACTTCGAACGCCCGCAACGCGCCATGCACGCTATAGGCGGCTGACCTGTTTTTCCCTGCCTGTTCCCGGATTCTTTCTTTCCCCTTTTTCTTATGCTAGTCTGCAAGCAACCATAAACTTCTTAAAATACTTTCAATCATGTCACTGGAACAGAAACGCCTTGGTCTGGAATCGAGAATAGCCGAGTCGGAAAGTGCTCTGGTTGCCTTTTCGGGAGGGGTGGATAGCACACTTGTGCTGGCAGTTGCGAAAAATGTTCTTGGCGACCGGGTCCTGGCTGTCACGGCAGAGTCGGACAGCGTTCCTGAACGAGAATTGCAAACCGCTCAACACCTGACTAAAACACTGGGAGTCAAACACAGGATCATTCGTACTGAAGAAATGTCTTCGCCCGATTATTTGAAGAATTCAGCAAACCGGTGCTATTATTGCAAATCAGAATTGTATGCCAAACTTTCCAAAGTGGCAGAAGAACATAAACTGAGCCACATTCTTAATGGAATCAATCTGGACGACCTGGGAGACCATCGACCGGGAATCACCGCCGCGAAAGAAGCCGGCGTTATCAGCCCGCTAGCGGAGCTTGGATTCAACAAGCAGGATGTACGCGACCTGGCGCGTCAAATGGACCTCCCCAACTGGGAAAAACCTGCACTGGCCTGTCTTTCATCACGCATACCTTACGGTCAACCCGTCACCCCCGAAAAGTTATCGATGATCGAACAAGCCGAGGAAGTATTGCTCGCGGAAGGATTTCGGCAAGTCCGGGTGCGTCACCACGGCGACATGGCGCGTATCGAACTGCCCAGGGAAGATATTCCCAGTCTGCTGAAAAATGGACTCTCAAAAAAAATTAATCGTCGCCTGCGGAAAATTGGCTTTCAATACGTCACAGTCGATCTGGAGGGTTATCGGTCAGGAAGTTTGAACGAAGCTTTGAACATGCAAACCTGTAACGCTGAAAACGGAGAAAAGGTTATTCGCTAATGTGGCAAATTGAACTCAAACCAGAAATTAAAAAAGAACTCAAAAATCCGGAAAAGTATGTCAAGGGGATGCAGTTCACTTATAGCGGAATAACCATCACTATGGTGGGCGTCGGGATGATGTTTATTCTCTACTTCATCAAACCGGAGCACGTCCTGCGTCCGTTCTGGATTCAAATACTCGGCCTGGTCGTGGCGGGCTGGGGCGAATGGCTTAAATTTCGCGGGAAGTGAATTGGTCTACAAATGCGGGTTAGCTGTAGGGCAAGGCTTTAGCCTTGCAACGCAACCCTAAAGGGTTGCCCTACGAAAGAATAAATAAAAAGCTTTTCCCCTCCTTACCAAGGAGACCTGTCCAGAGCGAAGCGTGGGAGGTTAGGGGAGGTCACTTGGAAGACTTGTGGTTTTTAGCGGAATTTTTTCCGAGCGCTACCGAACGTTGCGTGGCGATTTCCACTGCGTTCATCAATGTCGTGCGCAATCCGCCTTCCTCCAGAGTATGCAATCCGGAAATCGTAGTCCCGCCGGGCGACGTCACCATGTCCTTGAGTTCACCCGGATGTTTTCCACTTTCCCGCGCGAGCTTGGCCGATCCCAGAACGGTCTGAATGGTCAGGGCATTAGAAACTTCCCGCGACAGCCCCACCTTCACACCCGCATCGGACAGGGCTTCGATAATCATAAAAATATAGGCGGGGCCGCTTCCGCTGAGTCCGGTAACAGCATCGATGTGAACTTCCTCGACATCAACAGTTTGTCCGACCGCCTCGAAAACGCGGTGGGCAATTTTCACATCCGTTTTTGTCGCGTGGTCGCTACTGCAAATAGCCGTCACTCCCTCCTGAACCAACGACGGAGTATTGGGCATGGCCCGCACGACAGAAACTTTCTTCTTACCATCCGCGTCAAGAATATCTTCAATAATATTGATCGACACTCCAGCCGCTACAGAAATAACCAGTTTACTGCTATCGGCTAGATCCTTAAAACTCTCCAGGGCCTTCCCTACCACCTGAGGTTTGATCGCCAGAATTAATATGTCGCATTTTTGCACCACCTCACGATTATCCGTTGTCGCCTTGACCTTGTATTCCTTGTGCAGGAAGTCCAAACGCTCCTGAATCGGATCGGATACAAAAACACTTTTCGCTTCAATAAACGACGAAGTGATGAGCCCCTTGACTAAAGCCTCGGTCATATTTCCGCCACCTATGAATCCAAGTTTCTTGTTGGTCAACACAATAATATTCTCCTGACAATTTTAATATAGCTAATGGACGATCATTGCCGGTCCACACTTTTTCCATACGGCTATGGATAATCTTTATTTGACCATTATGAGGCAAAGGGCTGAATCATTCAACCTGCTGTGTTTATTTTGTAGAAGGGCGTGGGCCAAACAACGCGGTTCCCACACGAACCAGTGTCGCGCCCTCTTCGATGGCGACTTCGTAATCGTTGGACATGCCCATGGACAGCTCGTCGAGCGACACATTAGGAAAGGCCAACTTGGCACAGGAATCACGCAATTCTCGCAAACGGACATAATATGGTCGCGACTTTTCAGGGTCGGCATCAAACGGAGGGATCGTCATCAGTCCCTTGATCTTCACTCCCTCCAAAGACGCCAGCCTGTGAATCACTTCCGGTGCATCATCAGGGTCCATCCCAAATTTCGATGCTTCACCAGACACATTGACCTGAAGGAGGATGGGCATGCAAGTTCCGCGAGCCTGAGCCTTTTCATGAATCGCTTCAGCCAGTGCCGCGCTATCGACTGAATGGATCAGATCAAACAAATCAAAAATAAATTTAACTTTGTTTTTTTGCAAGTGACCGATGAAGTGCCACTCCATTCCATCATGTCCAAGAGTTTCTATTTTACCCTGCGCGTCCTGAATCTTGTTTTCGCCCAGAACCTTTGCGCCAGCACGCAGGCCCTCGGCAATGGTATCGGTGTCATGTTCTTTAGTCACCGCAACAAGCCGCACATCCCCTGGGTCACGCCCGACTCTTTCAGCCGCGCCCACAATATGACGATGAACCTGTTCAAAGTTTTTGGCAATCAAGGGAAGCCCCTATCAATCGAAATGACCTGGATAAAATTGGCGGGCTTGTTAAAAGACCTTAACAATAAAAATCTGGACAAAGTGGATGGCGAGACCCCCGGCAGGAGGAACCGACTCAGTAAAGCGCCTGTTTCCCACTCTCACCCGTACGGATGCGGATAGCCTCTTCAACCGGAAGAATAAATATCTTGCCGTCTCCAAGGTTTCCCGTACAAGCTGTCTTGGCGATAGCATCGACCACTTCATCGACCGCCTCGTCTTCCAGGACAATAGTGATCTCAACCCGGGGCAGGAATTGAGGGGCCTTGGCGTCGGGCATGGATGCAAACTGACTCAACGGTTTCCCGATCCCTTTGGCGTCAATGACCGAAAGGCCCGGAACCCCCAGTTCGAAAAGTTTTCCCCTCACTTCTTCGAGTTTCTTATGCTGAATGTAACATTGTATTTTTTTCATAAGCATTGGCACAAAAGACTGTACAATCCGTCTCCTTATCGTTCACTAATGCGACATGCGAGACAACCCCTTATGGAGACTAGATTGTAAGCCTTTTTAGGTGGAATTGGCAAGCATCATAAACTATGAAGAGAATATTAATTGTGCTTCTAGCTCACATTTATTCCTTCTTCTTTTTGAGTCATGCCTATTTCTTACCAAATTTTCTAACGTAATATGCAGAAAAATCCCTGACGGAAAGCATGCCAATGATTTTTTTATTTTCTGTTACTGCGATATGCCGTATACCATTTTTCCCCATGATCAAAAATGCTGTGGCCATCAGTGGATTCGATTCTATGGAAATAATCAGTTGAGATATGATAGACGCGACATGAACCTCGACGGGTTTTTTCAATTGCGCAATGACTCTTTACGATAGATCGCCTTCGGTCACGATTCCTATGTATTCCCTATCTTCTTCGATTAACACAGACCCTTGCCCCGCATCAAGCATCTTTTGCGCCACTCCTGTAGCAGTGGCCTTAACGCCAATTATGTCTTGGGTCATGTAGAACTTGACTTCATCCATTATTGAATCAACCCATTGAAGATCACCCTGCCAAGGTGGTAATCTCTTCGATTTCAGGAGCTTCGGCTGATGTTTCCGTTTTGCTTTTCTTTTTATTGGCTGGCCCCATTAGCTTCTTCCAGTTTTGTTTTTCCCAGGCGCGGGCTTCTTCGTAATGGCGGTATTCGCGTTCTTTTTTCTTGAACTCGGGATGATGCGCCATCCACATTCCTTTTTTGCGTTTCATGGGCGCTGACTGATGACACATTTCGTGATGCACTGTCAACTCCAACACAGACCGGGGAACAAAGTCCTGATTCAGTCGCGGATGGATTCGGATGAGCTTCTTTTCCGGGTCATAAGAGCCAAACCTGAATGAAGAAAGATTTTTCTTGTTCACCTGCTTGCCCCACTCTATATCTGCTTTAATCTTGCCAGAAAAATATTCATCGTTGAGCCGGTCAAATATCTCTTTCAAGTCGATCTCGATATCGCCAATGAGTTCCGGTTCCGGTGAAGACTCGCTTGCCGCCTCATCACCTTTTAAGAGAGCGCGAACCGTTTCCTTCAATCCTTCTGCCAGACTCTTTTCAGATAAAAGTTTGGAAAGTAATTTCTTTTCCAAAGAGGTAGCAACTTCCTCTTCAGAAATATCGAAACACGCAAAATAATTCTTATTAAAAACTTCCATCTTTAGCGCAAGCTGTTGAGAGTCGATCTTGACCTGGCCCATAAAGTCGAATCCATCTTTTCTGCATCTGAATAGTCTGGAATAAATCAGCGCTTCTCCTCCACTCTCACGAGCGGGTCCGAATACGATGGTGCCGGGTTTTGGGGAGTTTTCAATAATAGGGGCGGGAGCATTTTCCATACAAGTTTCACCTTTCTATGAAAATCACATTTCAGTTAAAACATTAAAAAGAATGGTACTTTAACAGGAGTGGGGTGTCCACAGAGAAATGATTAAAAATATCCTTCAGAGCAAGCCTGATGAGACAAACTTCCTATCCCATTGCCATAACTTTACAACAAATGCAATTTCCTTTAAGGTGCCACTATGAAGACTATTTTCCTTGCACTCATTCTGTCCGCTGTTGTTTCCTGCACCACTGTGCCGGAACCAGAAACCGTTGCGCCGCCTTACGATGCAGTGGCTGATGTGAACCTGTTTCTTGCCACAACTGACGAGAAAACAGAAGCTCAGGTTCTTGAACGTTTGAAATCGAATAACGTGGACTCTTCCCAACTGAAACCGCTATTGTCGGCCACGCTTCCAACATCCAGTCGCAAACCTAATGGACTTCACCCTGACATGAAATATAAAATGAGTGGGAAGACCTATTCCTATGCGCTCTACGTCCCCGAATCGGCTACCGCCAAAATGCCGATGATCGTTATCATGCACGGCATGGGAGGAAATGGACCCAACACGATACGCGGCTGGATGGAACGACTGGGAGATGAATTTATAGTCCTCTGCCCAACTTACCCCATGGGCGCATGGTGGTCGAAAAACGCGGAAGAACTGGTTCTTAATTTAATCAAGGAAACGGGTGCGAGTTACAACATTGATCCCGACCGGGTTTTCCTGGCAGGACTCTCCAACGGAGCCATTGGAGCTTATCTGATGGGAATGTTTTATCCCGACCACTTTGCCGGGATCGTACCCATCGCCGGAAGCATCACGAAACGATACCTGCACTTCCTGGTCAACCTGAACAACACCCCCACTTATATGATCCAGGGTGAACATGACCCTGTTTTCCCCATCGAACTGGCACGCCGAGCCCATAAAATTTTGTCAGACATGAAATCGCCGGTAGTTTTCCGCGAACACAAGGAACGCGGTGCGGCACATGGAGGACACTTCCTGCCAGAATCTGAAGTTCCCGCTCTGGTCGAATGGCTCAAAAAACAAAAAAGAATCACTGCCCCAAAAGTGGTGCGCATGACGCGGGAAGAAAATCACATGAAGCGTATCTTCTGGACCGGTGTGACCCGCGGCTATAAACTGGCCGCATTGCAGATCCCCGGCCCGGAAATGGAACCGCTCAATGTACATGACGGAAAAATAGCTACGTTATTCGCTATCGACAAGGGGGATAATCGATTTGAAACGATGGGGAAGAATACTTTGGAATTCGAGATATATCTTTCATCTGACCGCATAGATTTTGAAAAATCCGTGGTCGTTACATTTCAGGCCATCCGGGATGAGGGCAAACAACTTGTTCCCGGTGAAAAGTTCGTGGCCTTTCATGAAAAAGTTGAAAAGGACATTGCTGTTCTTTTACGTGGATTCAAAGAGTTTCGCGATCCGGGCTTCTTGTTTGACGCAAAGATCACCGTTTCCGCAGAAAAAGCTATCGAGTTTGCCGCCTTGCCATGACTCTGCCAAGCAACCTTCCACAACCCGACAGAATCCATCTGCTGGAAAAATCGCGCGACCTTCTTGGGTGGCAATTGATCCAGGAATCACTCGCCAGTTTCACCTGTTCTCCGGTCACATCCGACCTTTGCCGTTCACTCGTCCCGCATGACGATGTCGAGTCCGCGAACAATGCCCTCGACACCACAAAGGAAATGGCTGAACTCCTGGCCGGAGGCGATTCCTTTCCCATCAATCCGTTCGATGATTTTATCCCTATTCGCGAAGAAGCTCTGGAAAGGCAAATGCTGGACTCCGCACAATGCCTTGCTGTTCTAAAATTATTGCGCGTTGTTCGCAATGTTCATCGTTCGATAGCAAAACAAAATGATTTTCCGCTTCTTAAATTGTTAAACGAGCGGCTCGATCCGTTATCCTCCCTTTTCAAAGAATTGGAGCGGTGCATTGATGATGAAGGAGAAATTAAAGAAAATGCCTCGCCCGAACTCAGGCAAGCCATACGCGAAGTACAGGCGGCAAAGCAGAAACTGGAATCCAAAGTAAGCAAACTATTTTCCAATGAAAACTACAAGGAAGCGATTCAGGACAGTTATCACACAGAAAGAGAAGGCCGGTTGGTCATTCCCGTGAAATCTGACAAACGCTCGCAGGTTGAGGGAATCGTCCACGACAGTTCAGGAAGCGGGCAAACTTTGTATATCGAACCCTCATCTATTGTCCCACTCAACAACCAGCTTAAAATAAATCGACTGGCAGTGGATCGAGAAAAAATATTAATATTGCAGTCACTGACCCGACAGGTCATAGATTCCGGCGAAACCATAGCAGAAAATATGGAGACGCTTGTCGAACTCGATTTCATACACGCCCGGGCAAAACTGGCCAAGCTGATGGAAGCTCGACGATGCCCTATTGAATCCGAATGCGAATTGAAACTCAACAAAGCCCGCAACCCGGAACTGATACTGAACCGGCAAGATGTCATACCCAACGATATCGCATGGAGTGAATCCACTCATGTGATAATCATATCGGGACCCAACACAGGCGGTAAAACGGTGACCCTCAAAACAGTCGGCCTGATGTCCCTCATGGCTCGCGCTGGATTGTTCCTGCCAGTAGAAGAAGGGTCGCAAATCCCCTTCTACCCGGAAGTCTATGCTGATATCGGCGAT
Organism: uncultured Nitrospina sp.; assembly: GCA_913045445.1. Classification (GTDB taxonomy): domain Bacteria; phylum Nitrospinota; class Nitrospinia; order Nitrospinales; family VA-1; genus Nitromaritima. Next base: position 19,385 of record CAJWQP010000005.1, read on the forward strand.
GACCAGAATATCGAGCTCAGCCTGTCAACATTTTCAGCCCACTTGCAAAAAATAATCCATATTGTTAACCATGCTGTCCCGGGTTCGCTGATCCTGCTTGACGAATTGGGAATTGCCACCGACCCGCATGAAGGAGCATCGCTGGCAGAATCAGTATTAACTGAGTTAAACAACAAGGGGGTGACCACTCTCGTCTCGACCCATTACCTAGCGCTAAAACTTCTGGCACAAACACGTAACGGATTCCTCAACGCATGCACAGAGTTTGATGCCAAATCGCAAACACCCACTTACCGCCTTATTTTTGGTGTGCCCGGTCACAGCGCCGCTATCGACACGGCCGAGCGACTTGGCCTTCATGAAAGAATCACCAGGCGGGCAAGAGAAATCTATCAGTCACATGACACGCGAGCCGACACGGTACTGAAAGACCTGACCCAACAACGACTCGAACTGCAAAAGGAAAAAGAAGCTTTAGAGGCAAAGAATCTTGAATTGGAAGATTTGGCAAGGCAACAACGTTCGCACACTGAAAGCCTGCGGGAAAAAGACCGTAAATTTAAATCTGAAAAGTCCAAACGAATTCAATCCGCTGTGCGCGAAGCAAAAAACCAGGTCCGCCAAATGATGGAAGAGGTGAAAGGAACCAGTGAAATATCAAAACTGCGCAAAACAGAACGTCAGTTGGGAGCCATGGGGCGAATGCCGCTGTCTGCTCATCGCGATGATCTTTCCGAGTGGGTGGTCCCTTCTGAAAAACTGCGCGAGGGCGACCTGGTTCTGATAGAAAACTATGGAACGACAGGAACGCTGTTGGAAAACCCCGCAGACAAAAAAAAGGTTCGGGTTGGGCTGGGCAATATAGAAACGGTTATCGAAACCAGGCGACTTAAAGGGAGCCTGAACAAGAAGAGAGCGCCGGGGAAATTACCCCGACAAGTCAGTATGAACGTGCATACAGAATCCACCTCAAATGTTAAAACAACCTGCGATTTGCGCGGGATGAATTCCGAGCAGGCACTCGCTACCATGGAAGCTTTTCTGAGTCAGGCTATTGTCAGCGGAGTGGGACAGGCGACCATCATCCACGGACACGGTATGGGAACAATCAAAAGCCTGGTCAGAGATTACCTGTCGTCAACCGGAATATGCAAAGAGTTCTCCCCCGCCTCAAGAGAAAACGGAGGAGATGGCGCGACTGTTGTCGAATTCTAGATTCTCATGAATCTATAAATCGGAACTAGAAATACAGGCATATTAAGAGCAAACATCGCCGTTACAAATTTTTCAGGAAGGAATCAGATCATGACTGGAAAAACTTCGCTTGGCCTGGGAGTTTGTCTGATAATTATACTGTCGCTGACTTTCCCACTGGAGGCAAATCCGACAAATCAAATCACCCTGCGCGGGAAACCGTTAACCTTGATTGGGGAAAGGGTGCAGGTTGGGAAAACACTGCCAGACGTCAAACTTCCCGACCTGTCTCTAAACATGGTCGACTTGAATTCCTTCAATGGAAAAGTGACGATTGTAAGTGTCGTTCCTTCCCTGGATACTCCCACCTGCGAAAAACAGACTCACATTCTCAGCGAAGACAATGACGGATTAGATAAAACTGTCCGTCTGGCAACGATCAGCCGGGACCTGCCTTTCGCTCAGAAGCGGTTCGCCAAGGAGGCGAACATAAAAAATATTCAATTTCTATCAGATTACAGGCTGGCTGAGTTTGGGACCCAAAGCGGTCTGCTGATTGATGAAAATCGGTTGCTGGCCCGTGCTGTGATGGTCCTTGATCGGCAAGGCATTATTCGCCACCTCGAAATTGTCAAGGAATTGGCACAACTTCCTGATATGAAAAAAGCCTTTGATGCGGCCCGCTCCTTATGACTGAATATTGGCCTGGCGAGTTGGCTTGACAGGTTCTTTAAACATCCTGCGATAATATATCTCAAAATCGCGACAACCTGATTTCAACTCCGACACCTTGCTCACACCCAGTTCTCTCAGTCGGACCAGAATTTCTTTGCGTTTAAGCATGACAACCCTCGATAAACGACCCATATACATAGTCTATCGACCAGCCCTCCCCTTAACTTGAAGGGAAAAGAAACATTCTCTGCAAAAACATATCTGCTCGAAAGCATGGATGATCGGTGAGAGGAGGAAACTCTTTATCGGAAAGAAATGATGAAGCCCTCAAAGGAACTGTGGGCAACACATTTGGCAGGTTGAATATCAATCAAACACCTTGACCAGATGGTCAAACCTGTTTTTAGATTTCTTAATTTTTTCTTCGTTGCCCAAAACGCAGACGTTACCCAAGTCCTTAATCTTCCTGAACAAAGGGGCGAATGATTTAACGTCCTCCAGGCGGGTGGACAGTAATTCATCCCTACGTTTCTGTTTTAATTCGTAAGTCTTTCCAACCATATGCTCAACCATCGCGATCATCCCTTTACGATCTGCTGTGAGTGGCGGGTCCAGATGTCCGACACAGCCAATCAGAATCTTCGTCAGCTCCTTCTCGGAAAAATCCAGATTTTCAAGGTAATCTGCGATTTGATCATACACATCAAGAGTCTCTGATAAATTTGGGTCACGGTAAGAAACCAAACCGTAATCGCCGCTAAGCGAATCAAAGGAGCTTTGACTTCCATAGGCTCCCCCTTGAACACGCACCCGGTCCCATAAATAACAGGTACGAAGAACAGAGTTCAGGGCATCAAATTTTCCACTGTATTTCATGCCCAGCTCAAATAGGTTAGCTCCTTTACCAACATATTGAACTGCACTGGCCGTCAAAAAAGCTTCGTTCTCCAATTCCGATTCAAATTTAAACGGTACGGAATCCCTTCTTTCATCAGATAGAATTTGAACCAATGCCATCACTCTTTTTTCAATTTTCTTATAGTCACTTTCAGGAACGGTGATATTCGCTACGGCATTCTGCTTAGTTAATAAAGTCCGGGCAACGCCTCTGAATTCTTCTGCAACCTCATCGGGATTCTTCTCCGCACAAACCAGCAACTTTTCCAGGAAATGGTAATAAGAAATTCCCTCCGCAAGCTCATTGTAACGGCCCAGTGGAGACTGGTAGGACTGCAATCGCGAAAGGACAAAATGATTTCCGGAAGAAAGGATCGAGTCTTCCATATCAGCTTTCGCGCTCTTTATAATCTCAACAAGACGCTTTGGATTGTCGAAATTATACTCACCTATCAACTCTTCCCAAATATCGAAAAGATTATCCACATTTTCCATGAGCGCCTTCCCATTGAAGAAAATATGAGACCGTATACTGCGATGATCATCAACCAGAGCAGAGGTGAAATGCCAGGAACGCAATCCACCAGTATGAATACCAAGTAATTGCGAAATTTCCATATAGCTGTGCCGCTGGGTCCCCATGCCCAACACCAACCTGCCTATGAGCGAAAGGTATTGAAGTTTTTCAGGCGGCACTCCCATGGCATCGAATCCGATTTGCACATAGGCTATTTTATTGGTAAATAAATCGTGAAATAAAATTTCAGGACTCGACTCCCTCTTCACCTCTGTGGGGAACCGTTCACTCTCCCGCTTGATATCCGTAAGATCCAGGCTGGGCAGTTTCTCTAAAGCCTCAGGCGAGTCCGGCTTGATCTGCGCGGCCTGAAGTATCCGGGTTTTCTCGACCAGACTGTCAATCGCCTCTGGAGACATGGAAAATTTTAAAGCCTTCATTTTTTTTCGGATTTTAGCATCTTTCCTTTTCGCCAGATCTGCCTTGGGAACAGCGAGCACAATGCTCTGGTGATTGTTGTTTAGAAGATATTTATCTATCAAACGCTCAAAATATCTATCGCCTGACTTGCGCTTGATCTTACGCATGAGCTTGTCGTACTTCAGATGCACGAAAGGGTCTGAACCGTATAACCATGAAGCCAGAGTCTGGATGTTGTAGACAATGCCCTTGGGAAATCCACCGAAATTCGATTCGCGTAATTTAAAATCGAACGAATTCACGGCAGACTTCACCATGTCCTCTTCGATTCCGTCATCCACCAGATTTTTCAGAGTGGAAAATATAAGATCAAGAATTTTGTCTTCATTATCAGCTTCTGTTCCTTTCAAGCCTACGGCAAACATCGTTTCAAAACGGTTATCATCAAATCCACCGCCAATAACCTCGCTTCCCAGTTCAGAATCGATCAGCGCTTTACGCAAAGGAGAAGCAGAAGTTCCAAGCAATAGATGACTTAAAATATTAAAAGCCATGCAATGCTCATGATTGATAGATTTATTCAGCTTTAAACCAACCACCACGAAGGTTTTCTTTTCCAGCGACTCATCTTTTGAAACAGGATAGGAAATGACCTTACGTTTGGGCTTTCTGAAACGTCTCTGGACACCGACCGCAGACTCTACCTCAATGGCCTCAAAATTCTGAAGATATTCCCGATGAAGAAAATCCAGATATTCACGAGTATCCCCGTCACCGTAAAAGAAAATCCGGCTGTTCGATGGATGGTAATATTTTGCGTGGAAATTTTTAAACTCATCATAAGTCAGTTCAGGAATCGCATCAGGATCTCCACCCGACTCACAACCGTAAGTTGTTTTCGGGAAGAGAGAGTGCGACAAATGCCTGTCAAGAATACTTTCTGGACTGGAGAAAACGCCCTTCATTTCATTGAACACAACCCCTTTATAGGTAATCTCTTTATCGACAGCTTCCAGTTCGTGATGCCAACCCTCCTGCATGAAAGTCTCAGCCGTGATGTTTGGATAAAACACAGCATCAAGGTAAACATCCATCAAATTGAAAAAATCTTTCTTGTTTCTACTGGCTACGGGATACATGGTTTTATCGGGAAACGTCATCGCATTCAGAAAAGTCTGCAAACTCCCTTTCAGCAATTCAAGAAAAGGTTCCTTCACTGGATATTTTCGTGACCCGCACAACACACTGTGCTCAAGAATATGAGCAACCCCACGATCATTGGAGGGAGGAGTTTTAAACGTAGCGCTAAAAACCTTATTGTCGTCATCGTTTTCCATGACAAGCACCTCGGCACCTGTTTTCTCATGCGTGAACAACAAAGCCAGCGAATTCAATTCGGAAATGGATTCCTGCAAACTCAATCGAAAACCTGAAAAACTTTTCCCAGATTCAAAACTCATTATTTTCCTTTCATATTCCTACAAAAACACGCTTCCCGGTATCGTTCTATTGCAAAAACAAACACTGCACCACTTGGATGCTATTGCAAACACAATAGATTCATATTATCCACAAGCTCTAAACTGGTTCTGGGAAATTCATGACACCTTAATTTCCAGGCCAATCGGACAATGGTCTGATCCCATCACTTCAGGCCGGATAAAAGAATCTTTCACTTTACTCATTAAATCTTCGGTGACAAAAAAGTAGTCAATGCGCCAGCCTATATTCTTCTTGCGCACATTGGCCCGGTAACTCCACCAGGTATAATGGTCTGGCTCCTGACAAAACTCGCGGAAGGTATCAACATAACCATGTGCGACAAATTTGTCCACCCACGCCCTCTCCTCAGGAAGAAACCCGGAATTTTTCTCATTGGGTTTTGGGTTTCGCAGGTCAATCGCCTTGTGCGCGGTATTAACATCTCCAGTGATAACCAGCTTTTTATCCTCCGCACGCAACGCTTCGCAATGATCGAGAAAAGCGTCATAGAAATCCATTTTATACTGCAACCGCTCCGGGCCACTGGTACCGTTAGGAAAATATATATTCAAAAGGTCAAAATCCTTATACTCCAGCCGGATGACACGCCCCTCCACGTCAAACCTGTCAATCCCCATACCCAGATGAATTCCTCGTGGCTTTTTTTTACTCCACACCCCCACACCACTGTAGCCCTTTCGCTGAGCCGGATTCCAGACCGCGCGATACCCAGCGGGGTCAGCCACTTCCCTGGTCAGGTCGTTGGGCGTTGCCTTGATTTCCTGCATACACATCACATCCGGCGCCTCATCATGAAACCAGTCCATAAAACCTTTTCGCACAACGGCACGCATGCCGTTAACATTCCAACTCATAATTTTCATATTCATCCTGCATTTCCAAGGCACAATGCCCGCTGATATCCGAGACAAAATTGATCCCGAAAAACCGATCATGGGCGAATATACTCTCACAAAAACCTGAATGAACCAACGAGTAAAAAACATCGCCCAATCCCAGCCCGTTCTCTCCAGTGGATCGTAATATTCTGACAATCACGGGAAAAGAATTTGTTCAATGATAACGCCATACACTATAATTCCCCTTAATAGACAGGAATGAAAGAATTATGCCGACACCAGAATTGCGGGTTAAAAATTTAAAAGTGGCGTTCACAACTGGCGATGAAGAACTGATAGCCGTCCATGGAATCAGCTATCAGCTCAACCGGGGTGAAACACTCGCATTGGTTGGAGAATCCGGTTCAGGAAAAACAGTGAGCGCGTTATCCGTCCTGAGACTGATTCCAGAGCCGCCGGGAAAAATACTGAGCGGTGAAATCCTTTTCGATGACAAAGACCTGCTGAAGCTCCAGGCTAAAGAATTGCGAGAACGACGCGGACGTGATATCGCCATGATCTTTCAGGACCCTATGACTTCGATGAATCCTGTCCTCACCATCGGTGAGCAAATCATAGAAACGCTCCTGCGTCACACGCCGCTTTCCCGTAGCGAGGCGCGAGTGAAAACCATTGACCTGTTGAACCAGGTGGACATCCCTTTCCCCGAACAGAAACTTGATCAATATCCGCATCAGTTCAGTGGCGGAATGCGACAACGGGTAATGATCGCCATGGCACTATCCTGCTCCCCGCGCGTACTCATCGCCGATGAACCGACAACAGCGCTCGACGTATTAATCCAGGCGCAAATCATTGAACTCTTGAAACAAATTAAAAAAGAATCACAAATGTCTATCCTGCTCATCACACACGATCTCGGAGTCGTTGCAGAAATTGCCCAGCGCGTCATGGTAATGTACGCTGGGGACATCGTTGAAACAGGGCCAGTCAGTAAACTGTTCAGAGCCTCTCTTCATCCTTATACCAGCGGACTCATAAATTCCGTCCCTGCATTGAAGGCTACCCCGCAAAAAAACTTCCGGCTGAGTGAGATATCGGGAACGGTACCCTCACTTTCGCAAATCCCTTCCGGCTGTCCGTTTCACCCCCGCTGTCCTTCAGCAGAAACGCGTTGTCGTACAGACAAACCCCGTCTTAAGGAAATCGCTCCCGATCATGCCGTGAGCTGTTGGTTGCATCCATGACAATTCAAACAAAAACAACTCAAGCTCCATTACTTGAAGTGAGAAATATCAAAAAACACTTCCAGGCCAAAGGTATCAGCGGCGAGACACAAACGGTGTATGCCCTGAACGGTATTTCCTTCACCCTTCGAGAAGGAGAAACGCTGGGACTGGTCGGGGAATCCGGATGCGGGAAATCAACCGCCGCGCGTACTGTCTTGCGATTGATCGAACCCACCGCCGGTGAAATTCTTTATCGCAATCAAGACCTGCTCGCCTTGAGACCAGATAAAATGCGTTCCTTACGCAAAGAAATGCAAATCATTTTTCAAGATCCCTTTGCCTCCCTCAATCCGAGAAAGCGGATCGACAAGATTCTGGAAGAACCCTTTGACATCCATGGGTTCACCAATCCCTCCAAAATAAAAGAACGTGTCGTAGGGTTGTTAGACAAAGTGGGCCTGTCATCCGACCAGGCAGACAAATATCCTCACGAATTCAGCGGCGGGCAGCTACAACGCATCGGAATCGCCCGGGCCATTGCATTGAATCCGAGTTTGATCGTTGCCGATGAACCGGTTTCCGCGCTCGATGTTTCTATTCGCGCCCAAGTGATCAACCTGCTCCTCGACCTCAAGGAATCAATGCAAATATCCTATTTGTTCATTTCCCATGACATGGCCATAGTCAGACACTTCTGCGACCGTGTGGCGGTTATGTATCTTGGGAAAATAGTTGAACTTGCCGACAGCGAACCACTATACAATAAACCACAGCACCCTTACACAGAAGCTTTGCTGGCGGCGATTCCATCCATTGATCCGGAAACGAAAAAAGAACGCATGAAAATTAAAGGCGACCTTCCGAACGCCATGGACATGCCCAGAGGATGCGCCTTCCATACACGGTGCCCCATTCGCGAGAAACAATGCGAGGAATCCATCCCGCAACTCAAGGAAGCGCGACCCGGTCATCATGTCGCCTGTTTTCTAAGGGAGTGAATACAAAACAATGGACATTGGAGTTATTTCTGACACCCACGGACTCGTTCGCCCCGGAGTGTATGACGTGTTCGAGGGAGTGGACCTCATCCTGCACGCAGGCGATATAGGGAGTCGCGATGTAGTCATCGAACTGGAAGCCATCGCTCCCGTCAAAGCGGTCGCGGGAAATGTAGATGTGGACCTGGCAAACCTTTTTCCTAATCAGCTTATTTTCGATCTGGATGGTCGAACCTTCAAGCTCCAGCATATTTTTCACAGCATTCCCGACTCAGGCCAGTCCACATCCATACCCATTAAAAAAATCATAATCTTTGGACACAGCCACCAACCGGCGAATGAAAAGGTCGGAGACACGCTGTACTTTAATCCGGGAAGTGCAGGACCCCATCGCCACAACACACCGGTCTGCGTAGGAAAATTGACGCTGGAAGATAATCTGGTGTCAGGAGGGATCGTTCATCTTGAGTAGTGACAAGCTCAATTCAAACGATTACGGTTTTTTCAACAGGTACTCAATCGCTTCAAAAGTTTCCTCAGACTCCCAGTTTTTGGCACCATCCACTCTGGCGACAACCCTGCCTTCGCGGTCAATCACATAAGTGAAGGGAATCGTCACCGAAGGATAAAGCCGTTCCACCTCTCCCTTAGCATCCAGCAAAACAGGAAAGGAAAGTTCATACTCATTGACAAAAGACTTTATTTGCGCAGACGCGTTTTTGTCGATGGTCACAGCAAGCACCGTCATCCCTTCCGAACGGTAACGGCGATAGAGGTTCTCGAACGATGGCATCTCCACACGGCAAGGGGCACACCAGGTTGCCCAGAAATTCAGCACCACCACTTGCCCGCGATATTTTTCCAAGCTTTCGTGATTCCCCTTCAGGTTCCGCAAAGTAAAACCCGGTGCCAGATACCCGACATCAGATTTTTTCTGATTAAAATTCTTTTGGGTTTTTACATCATCTACAGAAATTGGGGCTTCTATAAAATGTTCGAAGAAAAACAGGATGGCCCCGACAAAAAGAACGGCGAAAAGAAGGACGTACTTTTTAATGGGAATATAAGTGGTCTTTTTTGAGTCGCTCGACTTCATCTTTCATCTTCTCAACTTTAATCCTCTGCCCCATCAACACAAAATAAAGCAGAGTGAATGCCCCCAGAGAGACCATAAGTGTCGCCACCATGGAAGGGTCCATTCCCTTGCCCAACCCTTCCTCCGATATCATCTTGGGTTGTGGATGAACGGAGTTCCACCAGAGAACAGAAAAGTGAATGAACGGTATATCGAGGAATCCCACAATACCAAGAACTGCCGCTAAACGGGCGCGCATGGAACCCGCATCGGTCTGAGCGCGGAGCATCAGGTAAGCCACATAGATGAGCCATAATATCAATGTGGAGGTCAGACGAGCGTCCCACATCCACCAAACGCCCCAGATAGGTCGTGCCCAGATCGGCCCGGTGATCAAAACCAGAGAACAGAAAATCACGCCAATTTCCGCAGAAGCCAGAGCATAAATATCCCACTCCCTTTCCTTCTTCCACAAAAAAAGAATACTGCTGAGAAAAACAATAAAAAATGAAAAGAAGGCCAGCCACGCCGCAGGAATATGAAAATACATGATGCGCTGTACCGCGCCCTCAGTCTGTTCCGTTGGCACATAAATAAAAATGGCAATCATCGCCACCAAAAATGCAACAATAGTAAGCCAGATCAGAATCGAGCCATCCTGTTTGTTTTCGTCACTCACCCTTGGTTCCCTTTTCAACAGCCTCTTTAATAAGGTCCAGATCGTTTTGCAAGGACCGCTGATGTTTTTTTATACGAAACAGGTAATAGAAAACCCCGCCCCACACAAATAAATTGGCCGCAAACAAATACCCTAGGTTATTCATTCAACTCACTCCTCCAGAACAAAATCGATCGTCATGATAGAAACCGCAATATATATAATATCGAAGCACAAGGTCAAACCCACCCAGTTCATCATGCCCGATAAGGATTCACCCGACAGCACCTGCCCCGTCATCTGCACAGACCCAATAACAACAGGGACCATCAGCGGGTAGAGCAGAATGGGTAACATGATATCACGCGTTTTGAGATTCACCGACAAAGAAGAAAGAAGCGTCCCAATCGCGCAAAATCCAAGCGTCCCAACTAAAATCACATAAAGTAACGGTAATAGATGCGGGAGCAGATCGATATTAAAAAAAATCATGAAAAGGGGCAGGATAAATGCCTCCATAATCAGTAAAAACACAAAGTTGCTGACCAGCTTTCCAAAATAAAGCGCTGTCCTGTCCACAGGTGCGAGAAGCAACCCTTGCAGACACCCATTCTCCTTTTCCAGCATAAACGAACGGTTGAGCCCTATCGTTCCCGCAAATAAAAATGCCACCCACAACACACCGGGTCCAATTTCCCTCGCCCCAACAATACTTAGATTAACTGAAAAAACAAAAATAATAATGACGAGAAGCGCAAAAATAAACATCGAGCTGAACAACTCGCGCGTCTTCAGCTCCGTAATAAAGTCCTTCCAGACAATTGCCGCCACCTGATTAAGATATCCATTCATAGCGCTGACAAAGCCCCCGGCTCACATCTCATAGTTCCAAAGTTTCAGTATAAAGTTTTTCAAAATTTTCCCGGTCGATGCGATCGATCGATTCCAGCATCGCAAACCGTCCTTTATTCTGTATCGCCACCCGATCACACATCTCAAGTCCGCAAGACATATCATGCGTGGTCATAATGAGAGTTCGTTTACCCGTATGCAACTCATGCAGGTGATCCTTAAGCACATTTGTCGCCTGCAAGTCTAATCCGGTAAACGGTTCATCAAAAAACAAAACCGATGGATCATGCAAAGTTGCCCTGGCGATAGTCAGCCTTTGTTGCATTCCGCGGGAAAAAGTCCGTACCCGGTCATGCCTGCGCAATTGGAGCCCCACCTCATTAATGGCCTTGTTTGCCTTATCCTCCAGATCATTCAAACCGTAAAGTTTACCGTAAAACAAAAGATTTTCCAACGCTGTCAGGTCCGGATACAAGCAGGTCGCATGGGAGATAACTCCGATTTCCTTTCTCAACCGCACACTGCCGCCCAACACATCGAAGCCCGCCACAGTAGCCGACCCGGAAGTGGGCCGGGTGAGACCGGAAAGAATCTTGATCAAAGTCGTCTTACCCGCCCCGTTCGGACCGAAAATGGTAAGAAACTCGCCCTTGTTTAAATCGAAACTGATCCCCTCCACAGCCCGCAGATATCCAAAATCTTTCCGGATGTCTCGAACCTTAACAACGGGATCGGATGAAACAGGGTGGGTTTGCTCGCTCATGCAGAATACCATCGCAGGCCAAAGGCTCTTGGCGATGAAAAATAGGTGGGCTTTAGCAGCCGCCACCTGAAATAATCACTACTGTTTATCAACTGTTTACTCAAAGGAAGTTCCGCTAAGCAAGAAGCAGGTTTTTTGCGGACGACTTGCCGCCTTTTCTCTTATCTTTTTCCAACGCATCGATTTGTTCAAGGATGATTATCGCCTCCCCTTCAAGCTTTTGCCGCAGGGATTCATAATCCTCATTTGATACCTTGTCAGTCTTAAGATCGATCTCCAGTTCCTTGATCGCCAGCAAAACCTCTTCCTTTCGTACCAGAAGATGTTTGAACGCTTCTTCCAAAGGATCAACCTCTGCGAAGGGACGAGTCCTGGGTAATTTACCGAATAGCGGAATACCAACAACAACGATGATCCCGACAATCAGGAGCAGTTCAATGAAATGAATAAAACTTATGTTCATGTTTCCAGTCGATTCAGTTCATCCTGCAACCGGTTAGAATATTTACTTGACCCTGTAGTATCAGTCGGCTTGCTGCTGTCCGCGTCCGACACCTCAGCCATCCCATCATCCGGCAGTTTTTTCTTAACCCAAACGCCGAGAAGCCTGCGTAACCCGAGCCCCCCAATCAGGATCGCCCCAAATGGTATGATCCAGGCTGTGAGGTTGAACCCTTTTTTAGTAGGAGCGGAAAGGATCGTTTCACCATGCTCCTCGACCTGTTGCTTAATAATTTGCTCAACCGTCAATCCCGACTCAAGCATTTTGGAAAATTTTTTACGCGTTTTATCTGCTGTGGAACAGGTGCAGTTTTCGAGTACCTTGCCGCACTTGTCATCGCACTTGCACATCAAAGCGTTTTCCAAATCTGCCAATATGGCTCCCGCACTGGCCGATCCCGCACTCGCGACGGCCATAAACAATACAGCAACAAAAACCAAAACTATTTTTTGAGAGCGACGTGTCATACTCACTCCTGTGCAGGAGAAAACACGATCTCCTGACGTTTCAATCGTTCCAACCGTCGGCGCTGTTCCAATCTGTCCGGCCATGCGCAGACTATCGTCCCCAAAGCGATAACCCATCCGCCCATCCACAACCAACTCACCATCGGATTATAATAAACTTTAATCGTTGCCGAATCATCTTCCGAAAAATCCGCAAGAATCACATAAAGATCACTGGCCAGAGTAGACCTCACATCCACTTCCGATACCGGCTGTTTTTGTCCTTTGTAAAATTCTTTTTCCGGCCGCGCCGTCCAGATACGTCTCCCGTCTTTTTCAACGGCCAGTTGCGCGATGATGCGAGTCTTGACCGAAGTAGCCTGCACAGCGGCGAGTTTTTCATACCGCAACATATAATCATTTATCTCAATTGTGTCGCCTGTCTTAACGCGCTTCTCGATATGCGTTCCGTAGGACTGTGATGCGGCAATACCCGCGTAAATCATCACCACTCCAATATGAACGATATATCCTCCATAACGCCTCTTGTTATGCCAGATCAAGGAACCCAGAGCGGCCACCGTAGTTGCCTCATGCGAGTCACGCCGTGCAATGGTTCCCTTGAAAAACTCAAGAAGAATCGTAGACATGACAAAAATACAAAGAATGAACGCAATATAAGTATAAATTTCTGATCGGTTGGATAACGGAAGCACAGGATATAAAGCCGCTCCACCGAACAAAGCCACCGCCACAGGTTTTTGAAAATTCTTTTTCAGGTTGGACCAGGTAGCCCTTCGCCATGCGATGACAGGACCAATGCCGATCAACGCCAGCAATGCCAAACCAATCGGAACATTGACCTGATTATAAAAAGGTGGCCCCACAGTAATCTTGACTCCACGCACCGCTTCGGAAATGATTGGGAAAATCGTCCCCCAAAACGTTGCAAATCCGATTCCAAGAAGCAACAAATTATTAAACAGAAAACTCGCTTCGCGTGAAAGAAACGAGTCCAGTTCATTTTTACTCTTAAGCAGAGGCAAACGCCAAACGATCATCACCGAACAAACAGCAATTATGAAAAAGAGAAAACCCAGAAAATAATATCCCAGTGTCGCCTCATCAAAGGTATGAACAGATTGAATGAGTCCGCTTCGAGTAATAAACGTTCCAAAAATGGTCATCACAAAAGTGAGAAGAACGAGGGACATGTTCCACACCTTCATCATGTCTTTCTTTTCCTGGATCATGACCGAATGCAAATAAGCCGTCGAGACAATGAGTGGCATGAAGGCGGCATTCTCCACCGGATCCCATGCCCAGTACCCCCCCCACCCCAACTCGACATAAGCCCAGCTCGCTCCAAACAAATTCCCCATGCACAGAAAAAACCATGACACAATCGTCCACTTTCGAGTCAAACGAATCCAGCCATCATCCAGGTTTTTCGTAATGAGCCCCGCCATCGCAAAAGCAAACGGAACGGTAAACCCAACATAACCCAGATACAAAGTGGGCGGATGAATGACCATCCAATAGTTCTGCAACATCGGATTTAATCCACGTCCATCTTCAGGCGGTAAAGGAATACGCTCAAACGGATTGGTGGAGAAATTAAGCAGGACAAGAAAAAAAACGGTTATCCCCAGCATAATAGCCATTGCGTAGGGGACAACAATCAAGCTCTTCTTGCGGTTCTGGAAATGCACGACCAGCGTGTAGGTTGAGAGAAGAAGAGTCCAGAATAAAAGCGAGCCTTTTTGCCCGCCCCAGAACGAACTGAACTTGTAAAAATAATCCAGCTCGATATTGGAGTACGCGTATACATACTGCAAACTGAAATCGTTTGCGAAAAGAGCTTTCCAAAGAGCGATGGAAGAAATCATCACACAAGCCCACGTGATGAGCGGAATCTTGTCCGCGCTCAAATAAAGGTCAATGCGGTTGCCGCGTGCAGACATGACATAAGCCACCGCCCCGTAGAGAGACGTGGCCAGCGCCACCATTAAAGTAAATTCACCTATATCGTTCATAACTTCCTTAGTCCCGTTCAATTCTCAATCAGGCAACACTCCTCCCTGATTAGTACCTGAGGGACACCTTCACACTGAGAAAAAAAATGAGGGAATTAAATTGTTGTCTTAGGCAAGGAATCAATATTATTAAGGCCCGGTTCCGGTTTTGACTGATAGTCAGGAAGACTTCCCGGATGCATTTTACCGGCTTCCTTTTCCGCTTCATATTTCGAAGGACAACTGGTCAACAGCGTGTTTGCGTGAAACACACCCTGCTTGTCCAACGTCCCCTCGACAACCACCTCCCCGCCATCCTGAAACATATCCGGCGTCACCCCCTGATAAACCACATTCAGGTTGCTGGTTTTTTCTTCAATAGCAAATTGGACACTGAGGTAATCGTTGGGGTCCCGTTCAATAGAGCCCGCGACCACATTACCTTTGACCTTCAGCCCCGTTCCCTGATAGGAGACTTTCTGCTCCATCAGTTCGCTGACCGTGAAGAAATATGTGGAAGTGCTGTTGATTCCCGTTGCAATGAGATACCCGATGGCTCCCACAATCAGCAACGAGCCAAGAGCAAATTTGACTTTTTTATGGTCCATAGCTTTTTAAAACCCATTAGTGCTTAATAAATGAAACCTTTATGGAACTGTCTTTTGGAGCTATTTCATACTATCACTCGAAATTTGACCTTGTCAAAGCAAATCCTTGCAAAACATGAAGATGGTATGTTTTCGGGAAAACCTTGCATAGCATATGCACCAACCGCTGGCTGAAATTCCGTATTCCTGGCAACCAGAGACCCTCCTTTCAACCTGCGAGCCCATTCTCCCCAATCCACCCCATCGAACCCTAATTTTCCAACAAATAATTGATTTTCAACATGTTATCCCATCGGCGAGCTTTTTTCTCCCACATCAACTCCAGAGAGGTCAGATTTCATTCAAATCGACCCCATTTTTACCCCCTGAAATCTCCCTCAAGTGTCACGCTGTGGAATCCTTAAAATTCAACCGGTTAGCACTTAACTGTTTATATTTTTTTGCTTTTCTCTATTGACAGATTGTCCCGATATGTTAGGATTATGTCGCAAAGTGTCGAAAAGTGTAATACAGTGTCAAAGTCAGGGTAATATTAATTCAGGATTATCAATGCGAATTGGGTTAGTTCGGATATGAACGGGTTTTTAGGAACTTACAGCGTCAGTCTCGATGACAAAGGCCGCATCAACGTGCCGGCCAAATTCAAGGGTCTGCTCGAACAGGACATCCCGCAATTGGTGATGTGTGTGATGGATGGGTTCCTTATCGTGTTCCCGCAACGTGAGTGGGGTGCGAATGAAGAACGGCTCAGCCACCTCAATCCGTCTGAAAAAGAAGACCGTAACAAGCTCCGGGAGTTTTACGCCCGTGCGACTGAATGTGAAATTAAATCGGGAAAAATCCTGATCCCTGCGGCTCAGCGTGAAGCCGCCGGGCTTAAAAATGAAGTCATGATTGTAGGAATGTCCAAGACTTTTGAACTTTGGGCTCCGGATCGCTGGGAAAAGGAATCCGGATGAACCCGTGGCTCTCCGGAACCGTCCGCATGGCCCCGCTGGCGGTTTCGGAGGGCTCCAACTAAACATGTCGAAGCATCACGAATCGGTATTGGCAAAGGAAATTCTCCAGTACCTAAACCTCAGGGAGGGTGGTTTGATCGTGGACGGCACCCTGGGAAACGGAGGCCACGCTGAACTGATATTGAAAAACACCGCTCCGGGCCTCCGTGTTCTGGGAATCGACCGGGACAAGCAGGCGATTGAGCGAGCCGGGGAAAGACTGGCTCCCTTCCGTAACCGAGTCACCCTGGTCCATGGAAACTTTGGCGACATCAAAAATATCCTGAAAAAGGCCGATGTAATGAACGTCGATGGATTACTTCTAGACTTGGGTGTTTCCTCGCCGCAACTGGATTCAGCGGAACGCGGATTCAGTTTCATGCGAAACGGGCCTCTGGATATGAGGATGGATTCCACACAAAAAACAACCGCCGCCGACCTTATTGTGAAGCTTTCTGATGAGGAGTTGGCGCTGGTGATCAAAGAATATGGAGAAGAAAGATATGCAAAATGGATCGTGCGGGCGATCCGCAAAGCGCAGGAGCAAAACCCCATCACCACGACCCTTCAATTATCAAACATCATCTCCGGCGTGACACATACTCCGCGCCCGGCCAAAATTCACCCCGCTACCCGTACCTTCCAGGCCCTGCGCATTGCCGTTAACGACGAGCTGGAGCACATAAAATCCGCACTGAACGATTCCATTGAAATCCTCCGCGCGTCAGCTCGCATCATGGTCATCTCCTTTCACTCGCTGGAGGACCGAATTGTGAAAAATTTTTTCAAGGATGAAGAAAAAGGATGTATTTGTCCGCCCCGGCTTCCGATGTGCGCATGCGGGCACAAGGCGCGTTTAAAAATTATCACGCGCAGGCCGATCACTCCTGCCAGCGAAGAAGTGCAACGTAACCCGCGTGCTTCAAGTTCCAAATTGAGAGTGGCTGAAAGGGTCTATGTTTGAATGGCGACGAAAGTTTATAAAAACCCGGTTTCATGTAGCTTCGCGCGAGTTTCGCATGGTTCTGGTGGCAGTTGCAGGTTTGATGATCGGAGCCATGGCTTTTGTCTGGAGCAATGTTCGTCTGGTCAGTCTGGCTTACGAACACCAGAGCGTCAACAAAGTACATAAGGAGTTGCTTCGCGAAAACCATCTCCTTCGAGTGGAACGAGAGAGTTTACGGTCGCTGGACCGCATTCAATCATTGGCTAAAAATAAAATCGGGCTTAGAGAACCTGAAAGCGGGCAAATCGTAACCGTCTTTCTAAAGAATTAATTCATGGCTAGAAACAAAGAAAAAAATTCACACGTGAATCAGAATTCTCTTAAGGGACGTCTCATCCTAGTTTCGATTCTCTTTGCTTTATTTGGCGCGGGAATTGTGGGGAGATTGTTTTCCCTGCAGGTCATGCAACACGATGACCTTGTTTCTCGCTCAGAAAAACAACATCAGCGAACAGTCGAAATACATTATGGTCGGGGTTCTGTATTCGACCGCAACATGAACGAGTTGGCTACAAATATAAAAGCTGAATCTGTCTATGCGACACCGCAGAAAGTTGTAGACAAAAAACGAGCCGCCCGCGTTCTGGCCAAAGCGTTGAACCTGAATCATAAGTCGATCTACAAAAAATTAAACTCGAAACGCCATTTCGTCTGGCTCAAACGCCAGGTGCTGCCTGCTGAAATCGCCAGGCTTAGGAAGAGTTCTCTTCCCGGGATTAATTTTATTTCGGAAGACAAGCGTTTCTTCCCCAAACGAGAATTGGCTTCGGGAGTCGTTGGATTCAACGGGGTGGACAATCAGGGTTTGGGGGGAATCGAACAGCGATATGACTCAACGCTCAAGGGAAACGTTGTCAAGGCGGTCATGGAAAAAGACGCGCGGGGGAAACTTGTCCAGTTCAACAAACAAGCAAACGGGCAGGTTTCGGGAAGTCGTAGCGTGGTCCTGGCAATTGACGAGGTGATCCAGTTTTTTACTGAACACCATTTAAAAAAGCAGGTCGCAAAGCACCAGGCTGAATCCGGCGTTGCAATTGTAATGAATCCGAACACGGGAGAATTGTACGCCATTGCCAACGTGCCTCAGTACAACCCGAATAACTTCTCTGCTTACAAACGCAACCTAAGGCGCAACCATGCGGTGTCGAGTGTTTACGAACCGGGATCAATTTTCAAGCCCATTGTTGCGGCAGCGTCAATCGATGCGGGTGTCGCCCGGCCTCAGGACACCTTCTTCTGCGAAAACGGAAAATTTAAAGTTGGCAACAAAACGGTTGGTGAGGCCGTTAACCATAAATACGGATGGCTGACGTTGCAGGACATCATCGTCAAGTCCAGCAATATTGGCTCCATAAAAATCGCACGCCAACTCGGTAAACAATCCTACTACGATTACATCCGGAAATTCGGGTTCGGTCAAAAAACTGGAATAGAACTGCCGGGTGAGGAGGGTGGTCTGCTCCATGAATTATCAGCGTGGGACCCGATGTCTCTGGCTTCTATTTCATTCGGGCAGGGAATCGGTGTAACCCCGCTTCAAATGACAAACGCGATCAGCGCGATTGCCAATGGCGGAACGCTTATGGTCCCGCGTATCACGCGCGCGATCTTGAAAGACGGTCAAATAGAAAAACGTTTCGAACCCAAAGCCGTGCGAAGGGTAATTTCAATTCAATCCAGCAGGCAAGTGATAGACATACTCAAGCATGTGGTTAAGGACGGAACCGGGAAAAATGCCGCTGTCAAAGGATACGAGGTTGCCGGTAAAACGGGTACCGCGCAAAAATACGATGCCAAGACAGGGCGCTATTCAAAAACTGCCTATGTTTCCTCTTTTATCGGATTCGCTCCTGCCGATGCGGCGAAAGTGGCGATCCTGGTCATGATTGATAACCCAAAAGGCGTTCACTATGGTGGCTCGGTTGCCGCGCCGGTCTTCAGCAATATTGCCAGAGAGACATTACGCTACCTGAATGTGCCGTCAAGCGATCAACGCGTTTACATTCTGGACCGGGCATGATGGGAAATTTTAACGTAACGCAAGTGTCCACTTGTCTCGAATCGATTCGCTCAAAAATAAATTTTCCTAAAGGAACTATTTGGAAAATGAATACTGCGTCAAACCAAAGTTTATCTGCGCTGATTCACGGATTTCCTGTGAACAACATTCATGGAATGTTGAATCGCGAAATTTCATCCGTTGTCTTTGACTCTCGTAAGGTTGAAGCTGGGAGTCTTTTTATTGCTGTTCATGGCTTCCAACAAGATGGTTTCAAATTCATTGACGATGCTATCGCTCGCGGAGCATCGGCCTTCGTGACGGAAGCTTCTATAGCGGATCTAAAAAATTTGAAGTTGGACGAAAACAATATAACCGCCATCTGTGTGGACGACTGCCGAAGTGCCCTCGCATGGATTGGTTCGCAATTCTATCACCGCCCCTCCGACAGGATGGATGTTTACGGTGTAACGGGAACCAACGGGAAAACCACGGTCACATATATTCTGGACGCGATTCATAAAGTTCGTAAGGCAACATCAGGGATCATTGGAACCATTCACTATAGTTATGGCGATGCAGATATCACCGCACCCATGACCACGCCTGAGTCGCTTGACATCAACCGCATGCTCCATGAAATGACTGTGCGTAAGATTCGCCGATGCTTTCTTGAAGTCTCGTCTCATTCCCTGGCGCTTAAAAGGGTGTACGGGATGCGTTTCGCTGTTGGCATCTTCACAAATTTGACCCGCGACCACCTGGACTTTCACGACACGATAGATGTCTATAAGGAAACGAAGAAAGGTTTTTTTCGCGACAACTTCGTAGAAAAAATTGTGACTAACATTGACGATCCTGTAGGACGCGAAATCGCCAAAGAATTTTTCGGGGACATGCTGACCACCGGTATCGAACAAAGCGCCGATGTCATGGCTGAAAACTGTTTGTCATCGGAAACCGGGAGTTGCTTCACCTTGAAAACTCCTTCCGGGTCCTGCGAAATACAGACTCGTCTGCTGGGTCGCCACAATATATACAACCTGATTTCCGCCGCATCGGCGGCCCTTCTTCAGGGCATTCCGCTTGAAGAAATCAAAGCGGGGCTCCAGTCTATCGACAACATCCCCGGTCGCTTTGAAAGGGTTCCTTGCGACCAGGATTTTTCAGTTGTCGTTGACTATGCTCACACCGATGATGCGCTTCGCAATGTACTGCAATCGGCGCAGGCCTTTACGCCGGGTCGCATCATCACGGTGTTTGGTTGCGGTGGAAACCGTGATCGCGGAAAACGAAAAGCGATGGGTGGCGTTGCTGTGGAAGCAAGCGGGTTCGCCATTGTCACTTCCGATAACCCGCGCTCTGAAGATCCGCAACGTATCGTGGATGACATTCTTGAAGGTATCCCCTCTTCCGCAAAGCAGGGTAAAGATTACGAAGTGATCGTTGATCGAAAAGAAGCGATTGGTTTCGCTATCGAACAGGCGCGACCAGGCGATCTGGTCATGATCGCAGGAAAAGGGCATGAGGATTATCAAATTTTGAATACGGGGAAAATTCATTTCGACGACCGGGAAGTCGCCGCTGAGGCGATCAGGAGATTGTCGTAAGGTGATTGAAATGAAAGCTGCGGACTGCTTAAAAGCTATTCGAGGAGAACTCGTCTCGGGAACCGGTGACAAGGTCTTCCGAGGTGTGTCTATCGACACGCGAACCCTGAAGGAGAACGAACTGTTTGTCTGTATTCGCGGCGACAGGTTTGACGGTCATGACTTCATCGAAGAAGCTCAAAATAAAAATGCGTCTGCAATTGTTCTTTCGCAAAGAAGCAACGCTGTATCAAAAAATAGTGACGCGCCTTCGGTCATCCGTGTCGATGACACGCTTAAAGCGCTACAGGAATTATCTTCGTTCCACAGAAAACAAATTCCCGTGCGAGTTATTGGCATAACTGGAACCAATGGCAAATCCACTACAAAAGAAATGATAGCGTCCATTACGGAAACAAAATTCAAAACGATCAAGACAAAGGGCAACCTGAACAATCATATCGGGCTTCCCCTGAGCCTATTTCATCTTTCATCGGATGACAAGGTCGCTGTTCTTGAAATGGGCATGAGCGCGGCGGGAGAGATCAAGCGTCTTGCTGAAATAGCGCAACCGGAAATCGGTGTGCTCACCAATATCTCAGAAGGACATTTAGTCCAATTGAAAACTCTTAAGAATGTTCAGGCCGCCAAGGGAGAGCTTTACGACGCATTGAGCGAGCAGGGAACAGCTGTCGTCAACGCCGATGACCCGCTTGTGCTTGAACTTGCAAAATCGGTTCGGGCCAGGGTTGTCACCTATGGCATTCATAACGAAGCTGACGTAAGAGCCGAAGGCATCCGCCCCATGAATAAAGAAGGGTTCGATTTCAACGTCCGTCTTTTCGATCAAACAATTTCTATTCGCCTCCCGTTCCTGGGCGCATGCAATATTTATAACGCGCTGGCCGCTATGGCGACTGGTTACTCACTGGGAATAGAACCGGAGGACATGAAAACCGGGCTCAGCAATGCCAGCTTGTTGTCTAACAGATATGAAATTACAGAATACCAAGGAGCAACAGTCATAAACGATGCCTACAACGCGAATCCCCGATCAATGCAGGAAGCCTTAAAAACCTTGGCTGACTACCAATGTGAGGGACGCAAATTTTTTATCATCGGTGACATGCTTGAACTGGGAGAGTTGGCCGAGCCTGCCCACACAAAACTGGGCGAGGACATCGCAAAACACTCCATCGACTACCTTATTGCCGTTGGCGAGCTTTCGACTCATGCGGCGAGTGGCGCCATCGTCTCTGGTATGGATAAAAAACAAGTTGCCACAGCCGCAGACCATAAATGCGCGGTGGCATTCGTAAAAAAACATATTCGCCGGGGTGACTGCCTGTTGGTCAAGGGTTCACGCGGATCGAGGATGGAAGAAGTTGTCAGAAGCTTGACAGTTTAACAGCAACTAAAGAACGGATTGAACCATGCTGTACCATATTTTTTATCCACTGAGTTCCGATTACTCGTTTTTGAACGTGTTTCGATACATCACGTTTCGATCCGCCTATTCGGGAATCACGGCTTTGGCGTTCAGTATGCTCATGGGAAGAATGGTTATCCGTATGCTCAGAATGTTTCAGGTCGGTGAAAAAATTCGTGGCGATGGACCCAAGAGTCATCTCGTTAAATCGGGAACTCCTACTATGGGTGGACTGCTCATTCTGTCAACGCTGATCGCATCCACCCTGCTCTGGGCCGACTTGACTAATCCTTATATATGGCTGGTCCTGACAGCGACTGTCGGATTTGGCGTGATCGGATTCATGGATGATGTCATGAAACTTAGAAAAGATGAAGGGATGACGGCAAAAGTCAAGCTGGCGCTACAAATTCTATTGAGTCTCGCCATCGGTATTTATCTGATTTATTTTGATCCAAGTCGAAGCGAATACGCAACCCGCTTGTATGTTCCTATCTTCAAAGAATTCCAGCCCGACCTTGGCATCTGGTATCTCCTGCTGGTCGTTATAACGATCGTGGGAACGTCAAATGCAGTGAACCTCACCGATGGGCTGGATGGTCTGGCGATCGGTCCTATCATTATTGCCACGATCACTTACACCATGATTCTTTACCTTTGCGGACACTTCAACTTTGCCGAGTACCTGCGCATTCAGCATATCAAGGACGCCGGAGAAATTGCTGTATTCAGCTCGGCGGTGATAGGTGCTGGTCTTGGTTTTCTCTGGTTCAACGCTTACCCGGCACAAATATTTATGGGCGATGTCGGGTCTCTGTCTTTAGGCGGACTGTTAGGGACGATTGCGGTGATTGCAAAACACGAGCTACTGCTTCTTCTGGTAGGAGGCATCTTTGTTATAGAGGCTCTCTCCGTCATCATCCAGGTAGGGTATTTCAAATATACCAATGGAAAACGTTTTTTCAAGATGGCGCCTTTGCACCATCATTTTGAACATACAGGTTGGGCTGAACCCAAGGTGATTGTACGTTTCTGGATCGTGGCCGTGGTTCTCGCCATGATCGGCCTGAGCACATTGAAGATGAGATAACTGATGCAACTGGAAAACAAAAACATAACGGTGATTGGCATGGGCCGCACCGGGATCGCTACAGCTAACTTCCTGGCCGCGAAATGTGCTCTTGTCACGCTCATCGATTCCAAGCCTCGTGCAGAACTGGAAGACACTGTTCGATCCCTGAGTCCTGACGTGCAAACACTTTTTGGCTGTTCAGAACCTCCGGGATCAGCTGATCTGATCGTGCTCAGTCCCGGCGTAGACATTCATGCGCCTTTCCTGGAGAAAGCGCGTAAACAAGGCACTGAAATAATTAGCGAAATCGAACTGGCTTCAAGATTCACGCAAACGCCCATCATTGCGGTGACGGGTACGAACGGAAAATCTACGGTAACAACTCTAATCGGAAAAATTCTCGAGCGTACGGGCAAGAAGGTGGCTGTGGGCGGCAACCTGGGCGCTCCTTTTATTGGACTGCTGGACGAGGAACCGGTTGATTATTTCGTTCTTGAAATTTCAACTTTTCAGTTGGAAGGCGTTAAAACTTTCCGCCCGAATATCGCGATGATCCTCAACATCACACCCGATCATCTGGATCGTCACAATACCTTTGAGGACTACGCAGCCCTGAAGGGAAAGATTTCTGAATCTCAAACGGAAGAGGACATTCTGATCCTCAACAGCGATGACGAAAATGTATTGAAACAGGGGACTCGCAGTAAAGCCAGAAAAGTTTTTTTCAGCCTGCTCGAAAAGGTCAATGAAGGCGCTTGCCTGGAAAACGATTCAGTAACCGTTTGCTCAGACCAATCAAAACAAAACCTGGTTTCTGTGGATGGGCTACAGCCAGCGATGCAATACCAGATCGAGAATGTATTGGCCGCAGTCGTTGCGACTTCTCTCGTCGGCGCAAAACCGGATGATATCGCAAGCGCTGTCTGTGAGTTTACCGGACTCGAACACCGCATCGAATGGGTGCGAACCGTCCGCGGAATCGACTTCATAAATGATTCAAAGGGAACCAACGTAGGTTCGGTGCATAAATCATTAACGAGTTTTTCACGCCCTGTCATTTTGATCGCTGGCGGTAAGGATAAGGGCGAAGACTTTCAGGCCCTGAAAGGAATATTCAAGGAGAGGGTCAAGCATCTGATCCTTATTGGAGAAACAAAAAATAAATTCCGGCTGATGCTCAATGGTTCATTCAGTTATGAAGACGCCGGAAATATGGAAGACGCTATTGGACGCGCTATGAGCAAGGCGAAAGCAGGAGATGTGGTATTGCTTTCGCCGGGTTGCGCCAGCTTCGACATGTTCAGGGATTTTGTTGAGCGCGGCAACCGATTCAAAGAAATTGTGAATCGGCTTTGAGCAAAACCCTCCACTGGGTTTTGTCATTTGAGGAATTTGAGTTGGGTTGCCAGTTGCCTCGAATCTGCTGGTGAACCTCGCTGAGGCAAACGGATTTTCAGGATTTAAGACCATGTTTTCTGGAGGAAACATTGAACCGCCAAAAACTGAAACAACTTCATTGCGACTCGATACTTTTTTTCACGATTACCGTGCTGGTTTTCATCGGTCTCGTTATGGTGTTCAGTTCCAGCGGAATATACGCAATGGAAAAATACAACGATCCCTATTACTTCCTCAAGCGTCAGGCTATGTGGGTTGCGCTGGGGACCGTGATCATGCTCACGATGCGAAAAATAGATTACCGCTATATGGAAAAATACACCTACCTCATCATGGGCACAACGTTCCTGATGCTGATTGCTGTAATGATGCCTGGCCTAGGAAAAGAGGTTGGTGGGGCCAGACGCTGGCTGACTCTGGGAGGTTTGACTTTCCAGCCATCGGAACTTGCCAAATTCGCGCTGGTGCTGTTCATCGCGAAGTCGTTGGTCAAACGATCCGACCAATTAAAAAACTTCGCTTACGGGTACCTGCCCAAGCTGATTGTTCTGGGGTTTTTCTTCGTACCCATTCTGTTTCAACCCGATTTCGGTACAGCAATGATTATATGCACCGTCACTTTCTCAATGCTCATGATCGCGGGACTGCGCACGAAGTTTCTGGTCTATTCGGTTCTGGCGATCATTCCTTTCATCGTTGCCGCAATTATGGGAGCCGAATATCGGACACGACGAATCCTTGCTTTTCTCGATCCATGGCAGGATCCGTCGGACACGGGCTTTCAGGCAATTCAATCGTTTTACGCATTTGGGCGCGGCGGGATATTCGGATCTGGAATAGGCGCCAGCAGTCAAAAATTGTTTTATCTCCCGGAAGCGCATACGGATTTCATTTTCTCGGTGATTGGCGAAGAACTTGGATTCATAGGAACGCTGATCATCGTTCTGCTGTTCTCAGTATTAATCTGGAGAGGGTTTGTCATTGCTTACCGCGCCAAGGATTCTTTCGGCGCTCATGTAGCAATTGGCCTGACTCTTTTGCTCGGCATCCAGGCATTTGTAAACATGGGGGTCGCTGTGGGCTTGCTTCCAACAAAAGGACTGACGCTTCCGTTTATCAGTATGGGCGGGTCGTCGCTGTTGGTCCTGATGCTTTCTATGGGAGTACTGCTGAACATATCAGAACAACCCGTCCAACGTTGACGCACGGGCTATGGGAAAAAAAGTCGTCATAGCAGGCGGGGGCACCGGGGGCCACTTGTATCCCGGCATCGCTCTCGCAAAAGCACTTAAGAGGAATGATATGGATATTGAAATCACTTTCGTTGGCACCAAACAGGGTATCGAATCCAAGGTTCTTCCCAGGGAAGGTTTCAATTTAAAAACCATTCTCTCATCTGGTTTATTGGGAAAGAAAGGACTCGGCAGGTGGACTTCATTGTGCAAGCTCCCGATAGGAACGGCGCAGTCAATGTGTTTCCTTATCCGCAACCGCCCCAATCTCGCTGTCGGTGTTGGCGGCTACGCTTCCGCTCCGCTGGTGTTTTCAGCATGGTTATTGCGAATTCCAATCCTCATTCACGAACAAAACGCATTTCCTGGCATGGCGAACAAATGGCTGGGAAAAATCGCAGATAAGGTTGCTCTTTCGTTTGAAGAATCGAAACGCTTTTTTCCTGATAACAAGGTGAACGTAACCGGCAACATGATCAGTGAAGAGCTCTGTCGCCCGAGGGAAGAATTCCCGCCGCCTTCAAAAGATCCTTTTGGCATCCTCATTCTTGGAGGCAGTCA
The DNA here is from genome assembly GCA_913045445.1 of uncultured Nitrospina sp. Classification (GTDB taxonomy): domain Bacteria; phylum Nitrospinota; class Nitrospinia; order Nitrospinales; family VA-1; genus Nitromaritima. Next base: position 45,860 of record CAJWQP010000005.1, read on the forward strand.
GGGGGCGCACTCGATCAACATGGCTATGGTTGACGCGCTTGATCTTCTCGCGGACAGGAAAGAAGACATACACATCACTCACCAGACCGGGGAAGCTGACTATGAATCTGTCAGGAGCATGTACAAGGCGAAAGGTTTTAAAGCTGATGTTCAGGCATTCATAACGGATATGCCAGTGAGATACAGGCTTGCATCCCTTGTCATCTGCAGGTCGGGAGCAACAACGCTGGCTGAAATCACGGCGGCGGGGCGGGTCTCGATTCTGATTCCTTTCCCTCACGCAACCCACAACCACCAGGAACACAACGCTCGTGTTGTCGAAGCCGCCAATGCAGGAGAGTTGATTCTGGACCACGAGGTTTCCGGTGAACGGCTTGCTCAATCCATCAAGAGGGCAATGGACGAACCGGAACAGATTCAGGAAATGGAAGACAACAGCTACGGACTCGGAAATCGCGAAGCCACTGAAGAGGTACGGAAGATTTGTCTGGAACTGATGGAGAACGCGAGAAAAGCCGCGGGCAATGATAACAAACCCAAGGGAAGATATGTTTTGTCATGTTTCTAGGAAAAACAAAAAGAATCCACTTCATCGGGATAGGAGGTTCGGGTATGAGCGGCATCGCTGAAGTGTTGATCAATCAGGGATATGAAGTGAGTGGATCTGACAAGGCGCAAACCCCTGTGACGGATCACCTCGAACAGCTGGGCGCGAAAATTTTCTTTGATCACGCGACGGAAAATATCGAAAGCTCACAGGTTGTCGTGGCATCCAGCGCCATAGGTTCGGATAACGTCGAAGTGGTCGCGGCAAAGGAACGCATGATCCCGGTTATCCCTCGCGCAGAAATGCTGGCAGAACTGATGCGTATGAAATATGGCATCGCTATCGCCGGGACTCATGGCAAAACAACCACGACATCACTGGTATCGACAGTTCTTGCTGGAGGACATCTTGACCCGACTGTGGTCATCGGAGGTCGGCTGAAAAATGTTGGCGGTCACGCCAAGCTGGGTCAAAGCGAATTTCTGGTGGCGGAGGCTGACGAAAGCGATGGATCGTTCATTCGGCTGTCACCCACTATCGCTGTGGTCACAACACTCGATGAAGAACATATGGATTTTTATCTGACTCTGGAAAATATGAAAAACACGTTTCTGGAGTTTATCAACAAAATTCCTTTTTACGGTTCCGCCATCCTCTGTCTGGATGACCCCAACATACAATCGCTGATTCCGAGAGTAGAAAAACGGTACATCACCTATGGCTTAACTTCTCAAGCGGATTACACGGCACGTAACATTTCCATCGAGGGATTGAAAACATATTTCACCGTATACCACCAGGGCAAGGAACTGGGGCGGATACTTTCCGGAGCGCTTGGACAACACAATGTGCTCAACACGCTTGCGGCAGTCGCCGTAGGTATGGAGCTGGATCTCGATTTCCAAAAGGTGGCAAATTCGCTCACACATTTCGCAGGCGTTCAAAGACGTTTCGAGATTGTGGAGCAATCGAACGAACTGACACTGGTAGACGATTACGGGCACCATCCCATAGAAATAACTGCCACTTTAAAAACGGCGAAAGAAACCTGGCCCGACCGAAAGCTCGTCGTCCTGTTTCAGCCTCACAGATATTCGCGGACAAAGTTGCTGATGAAAGATTTCTGGTCTGCTTTCAATGATGCCGACCACTTGCTGGTAATGGATATCTTCCCGGCTGGGGAAGCTCCCATAGAAAACATACACGCGCGTGACCTCGTTGAGGGTGCACGCGAATGCGGACACAAAAATGCGAACTATGTAGAACATAGAAACGAAGTGAATAAACAATTATCCCATCTCTTGAAACCCGGCGATGTATTGATGACGCTGGGAGCAGGCGATGTATGGAAACTGGGCAGAGATTTTTTAACGGCCCGGTCTTCTGGAAAAAACGATAACTAACCAGAGGAGGAACTCACCCCTATGCTGAGCGGACCTTGGAAACAACGGCTGATACGCTACGCAAATACTGGAACGGACTACCATTTCCCTAAGAGGGACAGTCTGAATTCACCCAGAACTATTCTGGGAAGAAAAATCCTGCAGAGAAAAAATATGAATCCTTCCTTTTCCATCCAAAACAAGATTAAAGGCGAGGTGCGCTATGACGAGATCATGGCTAAATACACCTCAATGCGAATTGGCGGTCCGGCGGATGTATTTGTTCTGCCTGCAAACCTGCGGGACCTGCAAATCATTTTAAAACATCGCGGCAATTGCCCTGTATGGACGCTCGGTGAAGGCACCAACCTGCTCGTGGGTGACCGGGGTATTCGAGGTATCGTGGTGTCACTCAAGAATTGTTTCAAATCGATCAAACGCCCGGTGTTTTACAAAACTCCCGAGGGCAAAGAACGAGCCGTCATTCAGGTGGATGCTGGTGTGAAGCTATCCTACCTTGCCAAGTATGCCGCGCGTTATGGCCTGAAGGGAATTGAATCTCTGGTGGGCATTCCAGGTTCTGTTGGCGGAGCGGTCGTGATGAACGCTGGAGCTGAAGGCACTGAAATTGGACAGGTTCTCCGCAGTGTCAAACGCATCGACCTTGATGGTGAGGTCGAAACTTTTGACAAGGATGAGATAAAGTTCACCTATCGCAAAACCATCTTTCCCTCTGAAGAAGGAATCGTTATCTCAGCGGAACTTGATTTGGAAAAGGGAGAAACATCTGAGGTTCATCGCAAGATGGATGATCATCTTTCACGCAGAAGCTCAACACAGCCGCTGACGATGCCCAACTCCGGGTCAATATTCAAAAACCCGGAAGGCGACAGCGCCGGACGCCTCATTGAATCTTCCGGATTAAAAGGCTGTGGCATGGGCGGAGCGGGTGTTTCCATCAAGCACGCGAACTTTATAGTTAACAAGGGAAACGCTTCGGCCAAGGATGTGATCAAACTGATCGAACATATCCAAACAGTGGTTGAGGAAAAAACGGGGACGAAGCTGGAGCAGGAAATTATATTTATCGGGGAGTAAAGACTGGCTTCCCGTTTACCAAATGTGTAAGAGATCCGTGTACAAAGGTACCTCCCTCCATCCTTTGTGTTCGGACTCTTTGGCCGGGATCGAATACGGATTTCCTACACATGCTTTTAACGACAAACGCTGAATGGAATTGAAAGAAAAAACAATTGGGGTTCTCATGGGCGGTTTATCACCGGAACGAGAAGTTTCACTCACTTCAGGAAAAGCTGTATTGGAGGCGGTGAAAAAAAAAGGCCTGACGGGTGTGGGAATTGATGTGGACAACAATGTCGCCTCTGCCCTGATAAAAAATAAAATTGACCTGGCCTTCATAGCTCTTCATGGAGTTTATGGTGAGGACGGAGCGATTCAAGGACTCCTTGAATACGCAAAGATACCTTATACCGGGCCCGGTATTCTGGGAAGTGCCCTAGCTTACGACAAGGTGAAATCGAAGGAGATTTTTAAATTGAACAATATTCCCACGGCCGACTATCAGGTTTTTTATCGCAGTCAGAAAAAAAAGCCGCAATGCGCTTTTGATCTGCCTGTAGTCGTGAAGCCATCGAACCAGGGTTCCAGCATAGGCATCAGTATTGTGAGGGAAAAAAAAGAATGGCAACCGGCTATGGATCTGGCATTCGGTTATGCGGAGGAGGTGCTGGTGGAAAAGTTTATCGACGGCAAGCTATTGGCCATTGGCATGAACGGAGAACAGGCTATGCCCATCGTACACATCCGGCCAAAATCCGGGTTTTACGATTACGAAGCCAAATACACCAGCGGAAAAACAGATTATATCTGTCCTGCCGACCTCAGCCCGACGGAAACTCAACGCTGTCAAGACACAGCGGCCAAGGTTTATCAAGCCCTGCGAGGAAGCGGTATGCCAAGGGTTGATGTGATACTGGACTCCGAAGGCACACCGCATGTCCTTGAAATGAACACCATACCGGGCATGACTTCGACAAGCCTTTTACCTATGGCGGCAAAGGAATCAGGAATGGAGTTTGAGGATCTGGTGATTGAAATTTTGAAGTCGGCACAACTTGATTACAGTGAATAAGGATACATCATGGGTTTAGCTGTATTAGAACAAAGAAAACCGGGCACGGCCTTGAAGAAAGGGCGAACGTACCAGCTCAAAGGCCGAAAGAAAAAAGGACCTGCCGGTGGAAAATCGAGACAAAAAAATTTCGATTTCGATTTAGGCGCTGTTCTGAAGATGCTGGCAGAAGGAACCGCCAGAGCCATCCTGATAGCCGCGTGCTCCTACGGTATTTTTGCGGGTTACCGATTTGTAACCAGTTCGCCTCATTTCAATGTCAATCAGGTGAACTGGGTTGGTCAACAACGTTTATCCAATGCGGACCTGACTTCCTGGGTGGGGCCGATAGTTGGGGGAAATATTTTTCAACTGGACCTCAATGCGGTTTCGGTAAAACTGGCGGAGCATCCCTGGGTGCAAACAGCCTCGGCAAGAAGGATTTTTCCTCAGGGTATCCACATAGAGCTTAAGGAACGGATTCCGTTCGCAAGAATCCAACTGGATCAGGTTTATATCATGGACAACTACGGGATTCTGCTTGGCCCTGAGGAAAAGAATTTTAATGACCTTCCTCTCATCACAGGCATTCAGGAAAAAAATCCGCAACTGGGACAAAACGCCGCTAACGAGGAAATCATTCGCGGATTAAAATCGATGTACTACTTCAACCGATTGCCCATGTTCAAAAAGAACCCAATCGACACGGTGCGTATCAGCAATCGGTCAAGAATAACATTCGTTACTCAAAATAGAGGTATGGAAGTGCATATGCGACCGGGCACGGCAGAGGAGAGTTTCAAAAACCTGATGCTCGTATTGGAAACGATAGGAGAAAATGAAAAAGATCTGAGCTATATCGACCTTTCATTCAAAGACAAGATTGTGGTTAAGCATCATAAAAAAGTTAAAAGAAGTTCTCAAAAAACTAAAAAAGCATAACCTGGAGAGGGAGAGGACATATGTCCAAGAAAAATGATTACATAGTTGGTCTCGATATTGGAACCACAAAAATCTGTTGCATCATCGGTGAGGTGGGTCATGACGGCCAGGTCGATATCATCGGACTGGGCCAGTATCCTTCTCGCGGACTACGTAAGGGAGTGGTGGTTAATATCGATGGCACGGTGGAATCCATCAAAAACGCAGTCGAAGAGGCTGAACTGATGGCAGGCTGTGAAATCGATTCCGTATTTGTCGGAATCGCCGGTGGTCATATAAACAGCTTAAACAGCCACGGTATTATCGCCGCCAAGAGCAAAGAGATATCTCAAAAAGATATTGACCGTGTTATAGACGCGGCAAAGGCCATCGCTATTCCGCTAGACCGGGAAGTTATTCATGTTCTGCCTCAGGAATATATTGTGGACAATCAGGACGGAATCAAAACTCCTCTCGGCATGTCGGGAGTGCGGCTGGAAGCCAAGGTTCACATCGTCACGGCCGCAGTCACCTCGGCACAGAATATCGTCCGCTGTGTTAACAAGGCGGGGCTGGGAGTTCAGGATATCGTGCTGGAGCAGTTGGCGTCCAGTGAATCGGTACTGTCCTCCGATGAAAAGGAACTGGGTGTCGCGATGATCGACATCGGCGGAGGAACTTCTGACCTGGCTGTTTTTTATCAGGGATCAATCAAGCACACTTCAGTACTCACCATCGCTGGCGCGCAAATGACAAATGACATCGCCATTGGATTGCGCACTCCGAACCAGGAAGCGGAAAAAATCAAACACAGCCACGGTTGTGCTCTTGCCGCGTTGATCGGGGAAGATGAGACTATCGAAGTTCCCAGTGTGGGTGGACGTGAAACTCGTACTGTGTCTCGACAAATTTTAAGTGAAATTCTGGAAGCACGGGCAAGGGAAATGTTCGAAATTCTCAATCACGAAATCAATGTTTCAGGATACCGCGATATCGTTTCATCTGGCATCGTGCTGACAGGGGGCGCCGCGAGCTTGCCGGGAATGGGAGAACTCGGAGAAGAAATTTTTCAACTTCCTGTTCGCATCGGAACCCCATCCAAACTGGGCGGGCTTGCGGATGTAGTAGGCAGTCCAATGTATGCAACGAGTACAGGACTTATTCAATATGGCATGAAGAGTTACAAATCAGGAACGACCCGTGAGTTACAGGGACGACACTTGTTTGACAAAATTTTCAGTCGGATGAAAGACTGGGCCGAAGAATTCTTTTAATTGATTTGGAGGGAATCATGAGTCTAATAGAGTTTGAAACAAAAAATGAGTATAACGCTTCTATCAAGGTTATAGGAGTGGGAGGCGGAGGAACCAACGCGGTCAATTCTATGGTACGCAACCATATTATGGGCGTAGAGTTCATTGTCGCCAACACAGACGTCCAATCGTTGGAGTCATCCCCTTGTCCGGATAAAATCCAATTGGGGGGCGAACTTACGCGTGGACTCGGTGCAGGTTCAAATCCGGACACAGGTCAACTTGCCGCTCAGGAAAGTGAAGAACATATCCGCGACATGCTCAACGGAGCCGACATGGTGTTCATCACTGCGGGAATGGGTGGAGGAACCGGAACGGGTGGCGCACCAACCATTGCCCGTATAGCTCGCGAGGTGGGTGCGCTCACTGTAGGAATCGTGACCAAACCGTTTTCTTTTGAAGGAAAAAACCGGATGGTACAAGCGGAAGCGGGCATTAAAGAATTAAAAGAAGCCATTGATACTCTCATTGTAATTCCCAATCAAAAACTATTGAGTTTCGTTGGCAAGCAAACTTCATTCACCGGCGCGTTCTCCATTGTCGATGATGTCCTGCAACAAGCGGTATGCAGTATCTCCGACCTCATCGTTATTCCCGGTCTGGTCAATCTTGACTTCGCAGATGTAAAAACCATTATGGGAGACATGGGCAAAGCGCTTATGGGAAGCGGCATCGCCGCTGGCGAAAACCGGGCAGTCGAAGCCGCGGAAAAAGCCGTCTCCAGTCCGCTACTCGATGATGCTACCGTCCATGGCGCTCGGGGAATTCTCATCAACGTCACCGGCGGTGAAGACATGACAATCCACGAAGTCAACGAAGCCGCAGAGCTTATTCAGAAAAACACCCACGATGACGCGAACATCATCTTCGGCTCGGTGATCAATGACAATATGGAAGGCCAGATGCGTGTCACGGTAATCGCGACTGGATTCGAATCGCCAGTGGAAACTGAACAACCAGTACAAAAACTAGAAATAAAAAAACCTGACCAGACAAAGGCTGAACCGATGCGCAAAGCAGTTGGTGACGACGGGTATCGCCATCTCAGAAGTCTGGCCCATGAATTTAAAGAGGAAAATCCAGATTCAATCAACGCCTCGACTAATTTCGACATTCCAACGTTTCTGAGAAAGCACGCGGACTAAAAAATATCGCCTCATGCCCACCTCCAAGCATGAGGCGGTATGATGCCCTGTCAACGCGAACTTCCGTTGACGCGCCAATTGTAGTCCATGTAGGAAATATGCAGGCCGGGATTGCCCACCGCCTGCCCGTCTTTCGCCGAAACGTAGGGGCGGATGAATTTCAACACTCCGCCCCGTGACTCAAAATCATTTTCAAACCAGTCGAAGATTTTGGAAAGGAAAACCTTTTTGCCTCCGGTATCCACCCTCATCCCCTTCCCCGGATTCGCCAGAAACCCCTTCATCTGAGCATCAAGTTGTTCGCTGAGCCGTTCGGCTTTATACACGTCCGTCGCAAGGTCAGGGCAACTCACAGAAGCACAAACAATCGCCACATGAATCCGCGGCTCGCCCATTTTCCGTAAAATTTCATGTTCGATTTCATACAAAGTGTATTCTTTGCCGCCAACCATTCCCGCGTTACGTTTCCAGACGGATTTAAATAAACTGCCGACGTCCTTGATACTTTCCAGCGGATAATTATCCGTCACCATTTTCACCGCGAATACGTTATACACGTTTATCCAGAACGCCAGCCTGTCTTCATGCGTTTTGAGCCGTGCGAGTGAAAATGATTTCAATCCCTCAATCAACCGGGAGAATGCAGGGTCCGTTTTCAACTTTTCGTAATTAACCGTATTCAGCCGAACCCCGTCTATGGTGCCGGGAGCCACATATTTTTTCAGCAGGACATCCCAGTCGGAAAAATCATATGACTGTACCGGGCCGTTGCCAGGTGCCTGTGCCAGAGCCAAGGTTGGCGCAGATATTGCGAGTATCATCACCAACATGAATCGCAGTCTGAATAATTCTCTGATCTGCCAGCACTTGAATTTCCATAAACAGGTTATAGCTGGTAAAATGTTCATCTTAAAAGATACTCACAATTGAATTGAACAGCTGACTTGACTTACAGCTTCATATTATTAGTATAACCCGAAGTGCTTGACTTACATTTCTTTCAGTATTTTTTTTGCTGGCGATATAAAAATGAATTCACCCGCTACAGAATCCGGTTCCACCCCTGACCCAAGGGGCCTGCTTTATGTTTCCGATCTCGACGGAACACTTCTCGATGAGGATGGACAGCTCCCTGAAAATTCGATACGCAGACTCAACCGGCTCATCGACAAGGGACTCAATTTCACTATCGCCACAGCACGCAATTATGACTCGGCCTATCCTCTCCTGCGCAGACTCAACCTCAAGCACCCTGTCATCCTGTTCAATGGAGTGTACCTGACCGAGTTGCATACCGGGGCCAATATTTTTTTCTCCGATTTTATTTCCCGGGAGATTATCAATAACATGATGACCTTGGTCGAACCTCGTGGAATTGATCCTTTCATATACACCTATGGCGAAAAACACCGGGTCTATTTCAGGAGCGCCAGTAATCAGGGAGCCCAGGCCTATATCGACAGCCTGGCGGATGACGAGCGCATGCAGAAAGTTGAAGAGTTTGTCTTCTGCCAATCCGAGCGAGTCTCAGGGTTCCTGTTAATCGATACCGGAGTAGCGCTGGAGCCGGTATATAATGAACTGCGTTCCTTATACGTAGACAAGCTCAATATTTATTTTGCGCAAGACGTCTCCAATACCGGATTCCACTGGCTGCAGAGTTTTCATCAGGAAGCCAATAAAGGAAAAATGCTCAAGCGAATGGCCCGGCACCTCGGTATTTCCCTGTCTGAGACGGTGGTTTTTGGCGATTACCTGAACGATCTGGATATGTTCAAAGTGTCAGGGCACGCCATCGCCGTGGAAAACGCTCTGCCGGAAGTAAAGTCCGCCGCCGGGCAGGTCATTGCCAGCAATACCGATCAAGGGGTGATCACCTATCTCGAGTCGCTCTTCGACTGAAAACTGATATAATGAAATATCGTCAATAAACGTGGAAAACGAAATGTCCGACACCGAACAGCCCAAGGAAGCAGATGAACCCATTTACCAGCGGGATAGAACCGCGAAAGAACCTGTAGCGCCCGATGCAGGGGCAGAAAAAAAAGCAAAGCTTAAGGTGAAACCTAAAAAGCGAAAAGCTTTCGTCCCGAAAAAACTGGTCAGGACATCCACCAGACAGCAGGAATACCGCGTGCGCCAGATACGTGTTTCCAGTCAGGAGTCCGCGACGCTGTTCTGGCAAACTCTCGTAGACTTCCAGAAAGAACTGGCAGAAGAAGTGGAAGACCTCGACAAGGCATTCCATGACCGGGAGAAAGTGGAAAACTATTTCGCGCGAGTCGCGAAGAAATACAGTATTTGTTCAAGCAAAGCTTTGGGCGGCGACATCGACTGGATATATCAGGGAATGAATGTGCAGGAAGAACTCATGACTCAGGAACTGATCGATATCATCGTTAAGACGGAAAAACATGTCATACCCGAACCGATCAAAACGCGACTGGGCTATCACATCATCCTCGTGTGCGAAGATAGAGACAGAATAGAAGAAGAAAAACCCAAGGCCTCCCCCACCCCAACCGCCGCCCCTGCGGGAACGAATATTCCTACTTAATTGAAGGGGTAAAATCCATTCTTGACTTTATTTTGGCCCGCGCCGAGTGGTGGCCCCCACGCCTAGTGGGCTAAAACTCTATATCTTTACCCATTTTGTCGCGCAGGATGAGTTCGGCGGGGGTGTAATATTTTTTTGTGGTATTACACTTTTTGCAGGATGGAACCACATTGCCTTTGCCACTTTGACCGCCTCTGGCAATAGGCACGATATGATCCATCGTCAGGCTGGCGGGTTCAAACTTGCCGCCGCAATAGTGACAGATTCCTTTGGCGATTTTCTCTTTCCACCATTGCGACTGACGCAGTTTTCTTCCCTTGGCTTTTTCTTTGCGGAAACGCTTTTCGCCTCCGGCTTCACTTTTCATGTTCATTAATTATGTGGCCCTTAAAATATACATTTACCAATCACCGACCTTTTAAACCAGGGCTCTGTGATTGCAAGTTTTAGAAGCTCCTTTAAGGAGCTTCTGCCGCCCGGTTCGCCCAGGCAGACTTTATAAGTATTGACGGGTCGCTGTTGAGCCGGACCGCACGAACTGTTCCCGAGATACTCCCCTGTGGATACCAGTGGATATCGCCTGCGTCGAATTCGAATCCAAGCGCGCCGGAAAGCCGCGTTTTACTGGTCCAGAAACAACTGCCGTAACCAAATTCGAAAATCGGATCGATATGCAGGATAAATGTTTTTCCCCGCGATTGAAAGGGTAGTGCGAATTCGTACAGACTCTGTATCTCGAGTTTACTCGGAAGCCGCCAGTCGGAAACGCCACCGAGCTTTTGCTGGTTCAATTTTTCTATGTAATCGCTGGCATCGTACCAGCTTATATAGTTTCCCGTTTCCCGATAGGCATAACCCTCCTGCCACATCAGCCCTGTCAGGGTATCTGTGATGGTTCCGTCATCATTGTCTATGAAACGTTGCCCGGACATAGAAAGTTTTTATTTAGCTGGTTTCTTGGTAGCACTTCCTTTTTCGCCACCCACCCTTTCTCTCTGGTAGTGAGTCTTTGGTGTCTCTTTAGTCGGTTCCGGTTTCGTTTCAGGCAACCGGGCCAGGCCTTTCTTGCATAATTTATTATCAAAACACTGCGAGCACCCTCCTTTGTCTCCACAAACATAGCTCCCGTCATGTGAAGGACAGCTATGCAGGATGTGACATGGTTGGTCATGGGCTCGCGCGCCAGAAACCAGATAAAAAACAAAGATAAATGTAAGACTTATAATAGTACGCATATTTCCATTAAATAAGTATAGGTTTGTATTTACCCAATTCCCAGCACCCGTTGGGCACCTGCTAGCCCTCCAGTCATATAAGCTTTAAGGTAGGCTGGACGGGCATTGGACGGTTTGTCAGTCAAATTCGCCCAATAAATTGGGCGGCTACAAAAACCAAATCCTGTTCTACCCTGTCAGGGTTTTAGCGGGTTGAAACTCATAACTGCATTCTTCTGTTCCATCTGGCTCCATCGGATAGCTGTGGCAGAGAAACGGTTTTGCTTCTGGGTCTTTGTGGACTCTGCACTGGTTTTCCGGTCCGAGTTGCTGACAGGGAATATTTATCGCGTAGAACAACTGATTCCGCTCTACATCCTCACCCACAACACAGATACCACGATAGCTGAGATAAAGCTCCAGCTCTTTTCTACTCCTGTGTTGCCTGAGAGTCTCATCCCGGATGACAGTGATGTTGACCGTCTTGCAACATTCACCGCATTGATCACATTCCCCGATTCGTTCAACAAAGTTCATCGCTCAAAGTTCCTGGCTCATTTCTTCTGTCTGACCTTGGCTTTTCTCTTTGGTGCTTCGTAATGGGCGCTGACGGTGGTATGGATTCCTCCACGAACATTGAAGTCGCCCACCACCTCCATCCATCGGGGTTTGCACGCCTTGACCAGATGGTCAAGGATATCATTGATCACTTTTTCGTGAAAGGCCCCTTCGTCCCGGAACGACCAAAGATACAGCTTCAACGATTTCAATTCAATACATAGTTTGTCTGGAACGTAGGTGATTTCCAGTTCCGCGAAATCGGGTTGTCCGGTCTTTGGACAAAGGCAGGTGAACTCCGGACACTCTAGTTCGATCTGGTAATCCCGTTCAGGATGCGAATTCTTAAAGGTTTCCAGTTTTTTAGATGATTGTTTTTTCATGGGTTATAGTTTTTTTAATGTTTTTTTTAGGGTGGACCTTGCTTTTGCTTTTTCAGATTTTATGATACTGTTAGCACTCTTCCAAAGGGAGTGCCAATATCCCAAACAGAGTATTCTTACAGACCCTTGAGTACGAGAGAACCTATTAATTCGTAAAGGTTTATGGATATTCCGGTCGATTTGTACCCCAGATCGACGGGAGATTATTAATTTCAACATAGTTTATCATTTTTTTCACCAAGGAGTAGAGAATGAATATCAGACCGTTGCAAGACCGTATTTTAGTACAACCCATCCTGGAAAAGGAAGTCCGCAAGGGCGGAATTATTATTCCTGACTCAGCCAAGGAAAAGCCCATTGAAGGCCGTGTCAAAGCTGTTGGCAAAGGCAAAATTGGCGAAGATGGCAAGGCTATCAAATTGGAGATCAAAGTAGGTGACAAAGTTCTCTACAGCAAGTACGGCGGCACAGAAATTAAAATTGACGGGGAAGATTACCTTCTCATGAGAGAAGACGATGTTCTGGGCGTGATCGAAAAATAACTCAGCGTCATTAAAACACCCGTAGAAAAAAAATTTTAAATATACCTATTTTCATTAAATAAAAGGAGTACTGTTTCAATGGCTAAACAAATCACTTATGACGAGCAGGCAAGACACAAGATTATGGATGGAGTCAACCAACTGGCTAACACGGTTAAGCTGACTTTGGGACCCAAAGGTCGCAATGTTGTCATCGACAAAAAATTCGGTTCTCCAACCATCACTAAAGATGGCGTGACCGTAGCGAAAGAGATCGAACTGGCTGACCCGTTTGAAAACATGGGCGCGCAGATGGTCAACGAAGTTGCCAGTAAAACCAGTGACAACGCGGGCGACGGCACCACCACAGCAACGGTTCTGGCGCAGGCCATTTTCCGTGAAGGTATGAAAAACGTAACTGCTGGCGCGAACCCAATGGATATCAAACGAGGTATCGAAGCCGCTGTCGACGCTCTTATCCCTGAAATCCAGAAGCTCGCCAAACCGACCAAGGATAAAAAGGAAATCGCGCAGATCGGCACCATCTCTGCTAACAGCGATGTAGCTATCGGAGAGATCATCGCCGAGGCAATGGATAAAGTGGGCAAAGACGGCGTTATCACGGTTGAAGAAGCCAAGAGCATGGACACTTCTCTGGAAATCGTTGAGGGTATGCAGTTTGACCGCGGTTACCTGTCCCCTTACTTCGTGACAGACGCTGAGCGTATGGAAGCGATTCTGGAAGACGCTTATATTCTTCTGCATGAGAAGAAAATCTCTAACATGAAAGACATGCTCCCGTTACTGGAGAAAATCGCCAAGGGCGGCAAGCCGCTGGTTATTCTCGCTGAAGATGTTGACGGCGAAGCATTGGCCACATTGGTTGTTAACAAACTGCGCGGCACCCTGAATATATGTGCTATCAAAGCGCCTGGTTTTGGCGACCGCAGAAAAGAAATGCTCAATGACATCGCCATTCTCACTGGCGGAACGGTCATCACCGAAGACATTGGCGTGAAGCTGGAAAATGTTGACGTTAAAGATCTTGGCCGTGCCAAGCGAATCACGGTTGACAAGGAAAACACCGTCATCGTCGATGGAAAAGGAAAAGCCTCTGACATTCAGGGTCGCGTAAAACAAATTCGCAACCAGATCGAAGAGACCACCTCCGATTATGACCGTGAAAAATTGCAGGAGCGACTCGCCAAGCTGGTCGGTGGTGTTGCCATCATCAAAGTTGGCGCGGCCACGGAAACAGAGATGAAAGAAAAGAAAGCCCGCGTAGAAGATGCTCTGCACGCTACCCGAGCGGCTGTTGAAGAAGGAATCATCCCTGGCGGCGGCGTTGCTCTGCTCAGAGCGGCACCTGCTCTGGACAAGATCAAAGGCGACCACGATTTTCTGTTGGGTGTCAAAATCATCAGAAGGTCTATCGAAGAGCCAATTCGCCAAATCGCCAACAATGCGGGTGAAGAAGGAACCGTTATCGTAGAGAAAGTTAAAACCCTCAAAGGGAATAACGGCTACGATGCGCGATCCGGGAATTACGTTGACATGATCAAATCTGGAATCATTGATCCTGCGAAAGTTGCCCGCACGGCACTGCAGAATGCTTCAAGTATTTCCGGCCTGCTCCTGACCACAGAAGCTATGATCACCGACCTTCCTGAAGAAAAGGAGGAACATTCTCACGGTCCTGCCGCTGGCGGCATGGGTGGAATGGGCGGCATGGGTGGAATGGGTGGTATGCCCGGCATGATGTAACGATTGCCCGGTTTAAGTCTGAAACACCAAACCCCGGCCTGACGGCCGGGGTTTTTTTTTGCATGTTCATCCTCCCTTATCCTTCACATATAAAACACCCAGTATTGAGGGTTGCAAATAGACCTTGATCTTCTTTACACTTACACTAGGGATCGGCCCGCACAGAAGCGTAACAGGCAAGTATTCATCCTAGAGGCTAAAAATGAAAATTCTTGGAATGATTCTCGCTGGAGGAGAAGGCAGTCGTCTGTTTCCCTTAACCAAGGAACGGGCCAAACCGGCTGTTCCCTTTGGCGGAAAATACAGGCTGGTCGACTTCGTCTTAAGCAATCTGGTCAATTCAGGTATCCTCTCGGTGTATGTTCTCACCCAGTTCAAGTCTCAATCGCTGACGGAACATCTGCATGAGGGCTGGCGTTTCAGCTCTCTTCTGCCTGACCATTTTATTTTACCGGTTCCGGCTCAGCAGAGAAAAGGGGCCAGTTGGTATCAGGGGACGGCAGACGCTATCTATCAAAACATCAATCTATTCGAAGATACTGACTTCGATCTCATCGCCATATTTGGAGCGGACCATATCTACCGTATGGACATAAGGCAAATGATCGAATTTCATCAGCGAAAAAAAGCGGATATGACGGTGTCGACACTCCCCGTTCCTCTTTCTGAAGCCCGTTCCTTTGGCGTGGTCGAAGTTGATCCCAAGCAGGCGATTATCGGATTCAAAGAAAAACCCAAGAGCCCAAAGTGCATCCCAGGTCGCCCCAATGAAGCTTATGCTTCTATGGGCAATTATATTTTCAACAAAGATTTTCTGGTCAATGCCCTTTACGAAGATGCCCGGCGTGATAACTCATCGCATGATTTTGGCAAAGACATTCTCCCGCGAGTGTTTAAAACTTCGCGGGTTTATGCCTACGACTTTCGTTCCAACCGTGTTCCGGGGGCAAGCAGGAAGGAAAGGGGATACTGGCGTGATGTAGGAACCATCAAGGCATTCTGGGAAGCCAACATGGACTTAAGAAACATGACCCCCACGTTCAATCTTTATAATAATAAATGGCCCATTAAATCTTCTCCCTTTGAAGGCCCTCCGGCGAAGTTCATTTTCAATGATGATGACCGTCGTGGCCAAGCCATCAACAGTACCGTATCCGAAGGCTGTATTATCAGTGGTGGAAGGGTTCAGGACTCGGTGATCGGACGCAACGTGGTCATTCACAGTGGAACGACCATCGTCAATTCTTTGATTATGGATGAAGTAACTATCGGTAAAAACTGCAGGATCAACATGGCCATTATCGACAAGCACGTTGATATTCCCGCTGGCACCACCATTGGATTTGACCTGAAGGAAGACAAGAAGCGGTATTATGTGGATAAAGAATCCGGAATTGTCGTTCTCACCAAAAATTTCAAATTTCCCAAAAAATGAAACGAGTCACTCCCGGTCTTGAACGACTGTTGGCCGATCCCGAAAAATATCTTCGTGGAAGCACCTTGGGCCTGGTGGTAAACCAAACCAGCCTGACGGGTGACGGAAGTTCTTCAATCACTCAATTTCGCGGCAACGACAGATTCAAATTGAGCGCCCTGTTCGCGCCTGAGCACGGACTTTATGGTGTGGATCAGGATATGGCGCACATCGCCGATGAAACTGACCCGGCTTCAGGTCTGCCGATAAAAAGCCTCTATGGGTCCGATACCTCTTCCCTCACCCCGTCTCCTGATCTTTTAAATGACATCGACAATCTGGTTTTTGACATTCAGGATGTAGGCTCGCGTTATTACACTTTCATCTACACACTGGCCAATTGCATGCAAACTTGCGCTGAGTCAAATACGCGTATGATCGTATGCGACCGCCCTAATCCAATCAATGGTATTACGGTCGAGGGCAATTCAGTCAGAGAAGAGTTTCGATCGTTTGTCGGCCAATACCCGCTTCCCAACCGCCACGGGATGACGGTGGGAGAGCTGGCAGAGTTTTTCAATAATCAATTCGGCATTAAATGTGATTTAAAAATAATCCCGATGGAAGGTTGGGATCGATCCATGTGGTACGACCAGACCGGCCTCCCATGGGTTGCTCCGTCACCCAACATGCCTGCTCTGTCTACAGCCACCGTCTACCCCGGAATGTGCCTGTTTGAAGGCACTCTTCTTTCAGAAGGGCGCGGGACGACTCTTCCTTTCGAGCAAATCGGCGCACCCTACATAAAGGCGGAAGCGCTCGCCAAAATGCTTAACGAAGAAGGCCTTCCCGGCCTGTTTTTCCGGCCCCAGTATTTTAAACCGCAGTTCCAGAAATGGAGCGGCGAGGTGTGCGGAGGCGTTCAGCTTCATGTCACAGACAGGGATAAGTTCAAGCCATTTTTCACCAGTATCGCCTTACTGTATACCGTCAAGAAGCTCTACCCAGATGATTTTTCCTGGCGAACAGAAACTTACGAGTTTGTCAGTGACCGATTGGCCATCGACCTGCTCTACGGTAACCCTGCCCTGCGTGAAGGAGTCGAGTCTTCCACCTTGTCGCTGACTGATCTGGAATCTGTCTGGAAAGAAGAAACTGCGGAATTTTTATCTCAGCGTGAAGCGTGCCTCATTTATTGACCCCACCCCCCCATTCAAACCAATTCAGGAGGGCAAACCTCAATTATTCAGATGCTATACCCATAGGAGTGCATCTGGACACTGTGATTGAGGCCACAGTCATTTTTTCATAAACTGCTTCTTAGACTTCGTCAAACCAAAATTATTTTCTTTCCAAGGTGAAAAATGATCCTGTCAAGCTGGGAAAAGCTCTGATATTGCACCTGTTAAATTGACTGACAGATTTAGAGGATCTGCCTGTCAATATTTCAGCAGACCCCCCTCTTTACAACGAACCAAGGGGCACTCCCATAATACATTGATAGATAACGCGCTAACCTGACAGGCGGATAGTTTTATATAAACACAAAACATGAAAAAAAATGAGTGCTACCCATTGACAAAACAGCAACCGGTCCCTATATTTCGTGTTTTGGTCGGCTAAAGGACTTATGAGTTTAAAGGAAAATCTCCTTTCAGACATGAAAGGAGCGCTTAGGGGAAAAGAATCTCTAAAGCTCAACACCATTCGCGGTCTGATCTCCGAAATCAAGAATCGGGAAATAGACCTCCGCCATGAGCTTGGAGATGACGAGATCATCTCCATCATCTCCACCCAGATCAAAAAACGTAAAGAAGCCGCCGCCCTGTTCAAAAAGGGAGGACGCGATGACCTCTTTGAGAAGGAAAACCAGGAATTGGTCATCCTTCAGGAATATCTGCCTGAACAAGTTTCAGAAGACGAATTGCGGAAGCGGGTTCAGGAGGTGGTCAAGGAACTTGGCGTTGTAGAGATGAAAGACCTCGGAAGAGTGATGAAAGCAATTATCCCTGAATTTAAAGGACGGGCGGACAACGGGCAAATAAAAAACCTGGTTGCCGAATGTCTGGGTCAATAACCAGTACCATCCACCAGCAGAAGCGAATCCAACAGCACCCGATAAACTAAAAATTAAAATTCAGACCTGAGATTACGAGCCACATGATGTTCGTACCCCAAGCCTG
>CAJWQP010000006.1 GCA_913045445.1 uncultured Nitrospina sp.
CTTTTTTCTTGGTTGCCATCAAGATCTCCTTTTAACAATATCGGGATTTCGTTTCAGCGCCCCAACATTGTTCAAATATTTTATTCCATACGTGTTTAAAGTCAAGGAAATATTGGTCAAAATGCAATGTGGAACTCGCAGGCCGTCTTTGATGTTTCTGTGACGTATAGGTTTTATTCATATGTGGTTGCGCAAACCCTTGCCAGAAGCACTTCATCGGGGTATGCTGGTTTGTGTTATGAATTTTAAGTTAGTTTTTTTTGGAGAAAAAAATGAATAATTTTTTTGTATAAATTCATATTTTAGAAATAATTTTAATGGCCCAAGGTTATGATTGCATCATTTTTTGTTAAGTCGCTCCAAAACCAGCCTTCACTGGTTCATGGGACAAGTCCGAGATTTTACGAAATTGAGAAAGGGGAAAGGGAGTCTTTCTGTCCACCAGAAAATGATAACAGTGGATTATTTCGCGAACATCAAAAACTATTTTTACAGTCATTAGGGATCGAAAAAGAAAATTTGTTTCGTGTTAAGCAGGTTCATGGCAATCGCGTTTATGTTTTGAAGGACTCCAAAGTTTTTGCTGATGAAGTGAGTCATCAGGAAGCAGATGCCATTGTGACTCACCTTCCGGATTGTCCGGTAATGATTTTAACTGCGGACTGCGTTCCTATCATTATTTATGATCCTGTAAAACACGTGGTCGGCGTGGTCCATGCCGGGCGTGTGGGCACTCTAAAACGTATATTTTCCAATGCGATAGAGACTTTTTCGCGGGAGTATGGTTCCCGTCCTAGCGATATGGTGGTGAGCATGGGGCCTGCCATAGGGGGGTGTTGTTATGAGGTGGATGAACAGTGCGCCCTGCCTTTTATAGAGCGAAGCTCTGTTAACTCCAGGTTTGTCAGGAAGGCGCGAGCTGGAAAGTTCTTTATCGATTTGCCTGAGGCTAATCGTCTGGAAGGGAGTGAGGCGGGAATATTAAAGGAAAATATCTACACCGATGGACCATGCACCTCTTGCGAAAATCATCGATGGTATTCCTATCGTAAAGAAGGAAAGACGGGCAGGTTGATGACGCTGGCCATGCTCCGACAGAGAAAGTAGATTCTCATTATCAGCGCAGGTTTCGTGCTTGCCCTTGGTTGAAAGCTCCTATATCCTTCCCGATATCATTATTTCCTCGGCAAAAACTATTTTAAGGCAAACCAAGTATGAAAAATGTAACCGATTCTTCAAGTGAACTACCTGATGGTGTGTTGCCGTTTCCGGTCGAATGGATTCGTGAGCATCCAGATAAGGTGGAAGATGTTTTGTCAAAACTATCCGTTGAGGACCAGATTCGGTATGCAATGAGGTTGCGTGGACCGCAAATGCAGGATTTTATCAATCTTTCGCCTCGGGCCGAGAATCTGATCAGGGGATTGCCGCCCGAAGAGTTGTACCAAATGATCAAGGAAACGGGATTGGAGGAATCGCTTCCCGTGCTTGCGGTGATGTCTCAAAACCAGTTGCAATATAGTTTTGACCTCGAATGGTGGCAAAGGGATCGTTTTGTTCCCGAGCGTGCACTGGAATGGCTGGGGCTTTTGGACAAATGTGATGATTCTCGCATTATCGAATGGTTTCAGATGGAGGATTTTGATCAAAAGGTGGTTTTGTTTCAATCGCTCATGAAGGTGTGTAAGGATGATGAAATGACCGATTCCTATGCAGGTGTGGAGGGTATGCCTCACCTGAGTCTGGATGGTGTTTACGATATTTATTTTAAAACTGAAGAGCATGCGGCTATAAAAAGATTAATCGCTCTTTTGCGATCGGAAGACCAGGGTCTTTGTGAATCTCTTCTTGAGGCGGTCATCTGGTATCCGGTGACACAGACGGTTGAGAAGGCCTATCGCTGGCGTCTCACTCGAACCGCTGAGCGAGGAATACCCGACTTTGAAGAGGCTGTGGGAGTTTATAGTCGCCTGAGTCCAGAAGCATTAAAGATGTCCGTCCCCGAGCTGGAAGATTTCTCCTATCCGCAGGAATTTAATATCGCCCCGACTTATCCGCTTTCTTTGACCGGATCGGTCCCGTTTTTTAAAGACGTTATTTTGCTATTGGATAATCCTGAACGTATCAACACCATTTGTTGGGAACTTGTCTATCTGGCAAATAAAATTATGGTGGCCGATCAGATGGATCCTTCAAATCTGGAAATGAGGGAAGAATCCTTAAAGAAAGTATTGGGCTATGTGAATATAGGGTTGGAGCTGGGCGCTTCCAGTGATCCTGGAAAGGGAGGCAAACTGCTTGACCGTACACAGGTTCAGGCTTTATTTCAGGTTGGGTATCAACAGTTGATGAGTTTGAAGTGGAAGGCAGGAAGTTTTCTCAAGGAAAACGGGAGTTTTCTTCAATGGATATTTACTGAATTTCATAAGGATCAACTGGCCGCTCTGGTGGATCGTTTTCCAAAGATAGCCGAGGTGGATGGTGATAAAGAATCGTTAAACTGGAGGCATTTTGCATCTGTTGAAGAGGTGCGAAAAGCCGAATCACTTCTTGGGCGATGGATGTTTTACCTCAGGTTTGCGCGCAAGGGTCTTAACCTGAATAATGAACTTATTAAGCAGTACATGGAAGCATGTGAAGTTCCGGAAAAGGACGAAGAGGTGGATTTGGTCGTGTGGACAATGATGGCGTTCGCGCGTTTTGTCCTTTTTAAGAAAATTTCTTGTGAGCCGTTACCTGATTTGGCCGCGAGAAGTTTTCTTAAAATCGTGTTCTTGCCGGGGATTTACCAGGACGAGGTCAGGCAACGTGACGATGCTCTGGTGGAGTCTTTTCATCAGGAACTCCTGAAGCTTCCTTTGGCCTGGGTCGAGTCGGATAGAAAATTCCTGTCTGAACTATTGAATGAGTGTGTCTTACGGCTCCAGGGACAATTCGGTCGCCTCAATCCCAAAGCTGGGATTGACTGGCGGTTCACCCATGGCCTGTGTATTGCCAGGGAGAATGTTTGATAGACGAGGCGCTGTTCAGGTAGAGTTTTGCCCCGATGTTGAATTTTTATTTTACAAAACCGGAAAAAGGTGCAATAGTTCGCTCTTCAATCCTGTGTTTTATGCACGTTTCTCATATTTCAGAGGGCAGTTGTACAATGGAAGAAAATCAAGATAACCAAAAGGCTCACGAGACACCAAGTAAGGAAGACCCGGGGTTGTTTGAGTCGATAGGTTCTTTTCCTGTGTGGATGCTCAAGATAATCGATATCGTCACCCCTGATTTTCTGATTAAGAAAGTCCCGCCCCCAAAAAAATAAACTATAAATTTTCAATTGATGGCATCTGTAAAGAGAGCATTGATCAGTGTTTCGGATAAAACTGGTGTGGTGGAGTTTGCGCAAAAACTCCATGCGCTTGGCGTAGAAATCCTGTCTACAGGTGGAACCGCCAACCTGTTAACTCAGAATGGAGTTTCCGTAACTCAGGTTTCCGACTATACCGGGTTTCCGGAAATGATGGATGGTCGTATTAAAACCCTGCACCCAAAAGTACATGGTGGCATTTTAGGAAGGCGTGATACCGAGAGCCACATGCAGTCCATGAATGAGCATGGTATTCAACCCATCGATCTGGTGGCGATTAATCTGTATCCGTTCGAAAAAACCATTGCCGGTGAAAATTGTGTGTTAGCCGATGCTATCGAAAATATAGATATTGGCGGACCAGCCATGATCCGTTCGGCGGCAAAAAACTTCAATGATGTTTCTGTGGTGGTGAATTCGAGAGACTATCCTGTCGTTTTGAAGGAAATGGAGGAAAATGGCGGTTCTGTTAGCAAAAAAACCTGCATGCGCTTGAGCCGCGACGCGTACGCGCACACGGCTCGATACGATTCGTTGATAGCCAGGTATTTATCGAGTCAGTTGGAAGATGGGGAAGAATTCCTCCCTTTATTTCAGCTACCCTTTGAAAAAATTCAGGTATTGCGTTATGGGGAGAATCCTCATCAGTCTGCCGCTTTTTATCGTGATCCTGACGCGGGACCGCAGGATGTTGTATCAACCATTCAAATTCAAGGGAAAGAGCTTTCCTTTAATAATATTATCGATCTGGAGGCGGCCTGGCAGTTGGCGACAGACTTCGAAGCGGGTTCGGCGGTTGTTATCAAGCACACCAATCCAAGTGGTGTCGCCGTGGGCAACAATCAGTTGGAAACGTTTATCAAGGCACGCGAGACAGATCCAGTTTCTGCGTTTGGAGGGATCATAGGGTTCAATCGTAAGGTGAGCGCGGATACAGCGGAAGAAATTTTGAAAAATTTCGTAGAAGCGGTGATAGCTCCCGATTATGAAGATGAAGCGTTGAAGTTGTTCGCTGGAAAAAAGAATATTCGTGTTATGAAAATGCCTGTGGAATCTTCTGTTGCGGGACAACGAATTTTTGATTTGAAGCGGGTGAGTGGCGGACTTTTGGTTCAGGACAAAGATATCATTTCGCATGACCCCTCCACATTAAAGGTAGTCACCAGGAAACAGCCCGATGCTAAGCAAATGGAAGATCTCTTGTTTGCCTGGGTGGTGGCAAAACACGTCAAGTCTAACGCAATTGTTTATGCTCGCAATGGGGAGGCGCTGGGTATTGGCGCGGGGCAGATGAGCCGGGTCGATTCGGCTCGGCTGGCAATCGAAAAAGCACGTCAGCCTTTGGAAGGATGTGTCATGGCTTCCGATGCATTTTTCCCGTTTCGTGATTCAGTAGATGCGGCGGCCAAAAGCGGAG
This sequence comes from uncultured Nitrospina sp., assembly GCA_913045445.1. GTDB lineage: Bacteria > Nitrospinota > Nitrospinia > Nitrospinales > VA-1 > Nitromaritima. Next base: position 4,773 of record CAJWQP010000006.1, read on the forward strand.
TTTCGGCAATCATCCAGCCGGGTGGTTCAATAAGGGATGAAGAAGTAATTCAGGCCGCTGATGAAAACGGTATTTCAATGGTTTTCACTTCAATCAGACACTTCAAACACTAACACCTCTTTGATATTTTTGGTCGATAGTTTCAGATATTTGTTGCCATTTTAATCCGACCTAAAAAAGCATCTTGGTCGATTCCTGAATATTGCCTGAGTCTGGTCCCTGCCACCCATGACAACGAAATTGTTCTGGGCGCTGTGCGGCGTTTGAAGGGGGAGTTGAATTACTATTACTACCTAAGGATGTTTGAGGAGATTGGGGTTCCCAAGGAAGACCTTGAGTTCAATCAGCAGTTGAAGGGATTGTCCATGTGTTTTACGGATTCCTGATTTACTCTTCGCTAATTTCCGCTGGCTGGATTTATTAATTACAATTTCCCGTTATTGTTTCATTTTTACAGAGGATTCTTCAAGCTTTACAGTCAGCGCTGTAATGGCTGTAGCGAGTTGTTTGATCTCATTGTTGGATTTGAATTCCGGGAGTGGTTCTGTCTGCCCTTCTTTATCCGCAAAATTGACCAGCTTGTTCAACGGACGGATGACCATATTGATCGTATAAATACCGCCAATAATGGAAACGATCGAACCCAAGATGGCCAGTCCTAACATTTCACTTTGCCACTGTTCCACACTGCGAGTGACCCTGCCTTTTAGCAGGTTGACTTGTTCCGTCGTCATAGACTCTACGTTTATGGTATCAACGATGCGGCTAACTTGACCGAGTTGGATGTGCAGAAAAAATGCCATATAACCCAGACAGGATATGGTGACTATGTGCCCCGTCATGAGCAGGTTGACAATACTTTTTTTTTCTCCGGGGAGTTCTTCTCTGAAAATAGAATTTTTTTTCTTACTCATAGTTTACCTTTAATGTAATGGCTGTTTTATATCTTTTCACGAGTACAGGGTAGAGGACTGCTGACTTGTAGCGGTTCATTTGTTTCGCAAGTATTTTATACCGTTCTATCGGGCTTGGATGTGTGGTCAGGAACAGTGACCCGCTATGGGAAGCAGTATTTTTGGCGAGGATTCGGATGAAGTCTCTGAGTCCACCAGGGAAATAACCCATGCGATAAGCGAACTCGGTTCCGTATTTATCGGCCTCAAATTCAAGATTTTTATCCAGGCCTCGGGTGAATAAAACTTCTGATACTTCGTCAATAATTTTGTCAAATAAGCCGGGGTCTTTATCCATAACGGTCATGGTGAGCGAACTCAGGCCTTTCATAGTCTGGCTACTCTCCAATGTTTGCAAGGCGTGCTTATTGCTTATGTGTGCTATTTCGTGACCCAGAACTCCTGCCAGTTGTGCCTCATTTTGAATGAGGCTCAGGAGTCCGATGCTTACAAAAACGTAACCCCCCGGCGCCGCGAACGCGTTAGGTGTGTCCGTGTTGAGAATGCCAAAATGGTATTCTATGTCAGGCCTGTTTGAAACATCGGCCAGCCCTCGCCCGACCAGGGTGAGGTAACGTTGTAAATGTTCATTTTGATATGGCCCGCCAAATCGATTGAAAGCTTCTACCGCCAAGGCTCCGCCTATGGTTTTTTCTTCCTTAGGTCCTATGGGTTGCAGGGCTTTGAGGGTGTTGACGCTTTGTTTAAGAATTTTGGAGGTCTTTTTGTCGAACAGGCCGAGTGAATCACCGAGTCCGATCAAACCCCCTCCGCCTTGTTCGTTAGCAGGTTGTGTCGGCTCCCGCTGTGCGGGTTCCTGTTGTGCGGGTTCAGGAGTCGGTTCTGGTTGTTTTTTTTCTGGTGGGCGGGTTGAGCGTTCCAGGTCCTTTACGAAGTCGCCCAAGTCAAAAGAGTATGACGTTTGACTCCAGCCAAAACTCAGTACCGAAAGTAAAATGAGCACCGCAGTTGCTTTAAGTTTTTTGTTCATTTGGATGTTCTCTGTCCGTCACTAAAAACCTTGACGGTGAATAAATTTATCATCCCGGTTATTGACCGTATTCTCCCAAGGCACCTTCTTCAAGGAAACGGTCCAGTTCCTGATCGCTGACTTTGATTTTTTCCATTTGTTTCACACCGTCAATACTTTCTCTTGAGGTGCCTTTTTTACGAGCGTGTTTTTCGGCAGTGGGGCTCAGGCCTCTTATGCTGGACCCTGAGGCAGACTCCTTTGCGGCCATCCTTTGTTCTCCTCCCAGAGTATCAAGAAAATCTTCATCTTGAGATGATCCAGCAGGAGCCTTGGCAGTCAGCCGAAACTTGAATATCCAACCGGTCTTTCCGCCGGCAGAGACTTTAAAAAATTTCCTGGTTTTTTTTAATACTTTCACCGGGGTGCCTTTGCCCAGTATCTTGACCGTTCTGGATCGGGCAGATTGTTTCTCGGTCATTTTCGTTTTTGCCTTTTTCACATACATCGTGGCTCCCCGGGCTGAGGCAGGGGACAGAAAATGACCAGCAACAAACAGGCAGACGAAAACCGAAATCAAAACGGCGGGAACGCTGAATGTGTTTGTTCTGTTATGAGAGGTCATGTCTAAAAGCTACCTTGTATAGTCAGACAGGTCAACCTCATTTTTAAATCGAGTATTGCGTAACCATAGATTCTTCGTCACCTGTGCCGCACTAAGCGGTAAAGCATCCCACCTTTAAGATTTTTGACTGACGCAAAGGCCTCATTTTTTCAGGGATTGCAAAGACTGCGTGGGGCGAGGAATTCAGCGGGGGAAAGTCGGGTGGTCTGTTTCATGAGCTAAAGCCCGGCGCAGGCGCGACCAGTTGAACGCCGAACCCGGATCATATTTGCTGGAGACGCCTTCGATTCCGCCCTTTTGAACATGGGCATGACCGAGAATCCCTTCAAAGGTTGAATAGTTTCTAATTCGGTTAAGTGGTGTGCGTTTCTTTTTGTTATCGTAAGGGACTCGCAGACGAATTTTAGGCAACAGTTGGTTGAGGCCTATGCTAAGACGAATCAGCGCATTATATTGTTCATCGGTAAAGTCCCACATACGGACCATTTTACCGTTGATTCGTCGACTGAAGTAACCTCGTTGTCCATACCCCCTGGCGGCATAAGTTTTGAAGCCCGGAGTCCGCAAGTTTTTTTTCCAGCGGTCCGGGAGCAGTAGTTCCCAACGATCTTTTTTCAGCCGGTATTGGTCTGACGTGACCTTATGCCATTCTGATTCTGATTGCAGGGCTTCCCACGACAAGTTTGACATTTCCACATGGATCGCCCGTTCGTTTCCTTTCCGGTCATCGGCGGGTGCGGTGTTGGTTTTCCAGTACAGGTCACATGTTTGATAGAGGGTGCCGTCGAGGTCCAGATAAAAATGGCTTCCTTTGAAGGTACTCTCAGTCATGATCTGGTGGCAATGCTGTGAAGAGTAGCAGACATCGTAATGGATGATGAGTTGGTAGACACTGTTTTTCAATTCATCATAGGCTTTATCGGGGTCGGTAATGGAGTATTCGGTCGCAGGTTCCAGAGGTTTGTTGTTGAGTTTAGAGTTGTGCTGGGTGCAGGCCGAGCGGCCTCTTCGATTTGGACAGGCTAAACCGCCTGCGGCATTCCAGAGAACCACAGGGGTACCAATCTCAACTGTTTTTTCGCAGGCAACAATTTTCTGATTCATCAAGGCGTACGCTCTATTTCCAATCCGTCACTTTGACCAGCGATTGTTGCAAAGTATTGAGATGGATTATTTTTCTGGAATATCTTTTTCATTCGGGGTACCCCAATGAAGTTTTTGCCGTAGTGTCTGGTAATAGTTTTTATTGGGTCCTGGTATCAGTTTAAGGGTGGTTTTTGTTTTTTGAATTTCAAGGATATCTTCTGAATTCATATCATAACCTTCCTGCCCATCCAGAGTAATTCTCACATCTTCGTATTCTCCTGCCAGCTTAACTTGAATGATGGACTGGTCGGGTATCAGTATGGAACGATTTGTTAATGTGAATGGACAAATAGGACTCAACACCAGTGTGTGCATGCTGGGGTGGATGATGGGTCCGCCAGCGGACAATGAATATGCGGTGGAACCTGTTGGGGTGGCTATGATAAGACCATCTGCCCGATAGGATGTCATGTATTGACCATTGACCAGCACCTGCAGGTTCAAGACGCGGGCAACAGCGCCCTTGTTTATTACGACATCGTTGAGAACGTTATGGTCTTCTACCTTTTTATCATTTCTCCAAATGCAGACGTTGAGTAGCATTCTGCATTCGACCTCAAACTTTCCTGCCAGAACATTTTCCAGCGAGGGATAAAGTTCGTCCAGTGAAACCTCTGTCAGGAATCCCAGATTACCAAGATTTACCGCCAGGATAGGTACATTGTAGGGGTGTGCCTTTCGCGCGACTCCCAACAGGGTGCCATCGCCTCCAAGGACAATCAGCAAATCTGCCCGCCGGGCAATTTCTTCTCTGCTCTGGGAGGAGGATTCATTGACGAGCGTCGCCGTGTCACTATCCAGAAAAACCTGACAACTTCTTTCGCGGAGCCAGGGAACCAGCTTGCTAATGGTGGCGGCTCCGGCGAGGGCCTTGGGTTTGCAAAACACGCCTATTTTTTTCACGGTGTCACCTGTAGCATCAGATCAGATTTATACATTGACAGGGTTTCCAGATAGGTTGACTGTAGCTTTATTAATGAGATGAAACAACAGCCAGACGTGTTATTTGAAGCGATAATATCTGGGGAGGAGGAAAGCCTGTGCTCAGAGGCGTTCTTAAGGGGACCACCAGGGAATGTTTTTGGCCACGAGCGACTCTTCTGAAACAAGGGTCTGCGAGTTGCCTGAAAAAAGATTATCGAATTCTTAGCGGCACTCTTAAAGTTTGCCAAAGTCTTGTGGTTTGATTTTCGTGATCCAGTCTTTCCATTGCTGTTTTTCGTCTTTCTGTATCTTGTCTGGATCGGGTAGGTCCAGGCTTTTGGCGGCTTCAATGACTTTTTCCTCGACGAAAATTGGGGCTTTGGTTCTTAAGGCCAGCGCGATTGCATCGCTGGGACGAGAATCAATTTTCATGTCACTTCCATTTTGAACGACTGAAATGACGGCAAAAAATGTATTGTCTTTGAGATCGTTTACCAGGATATGTTTAACTTCTGCCTTCAGAGAAGAGATCATGTTCCTTAGGAGGTCGTGAGTCATGGGGCGCGGGGTGTTAATTTTCTCGATTTCCAACGCGATGGCGTTGGCCTCAAAATAACCTACCCAGATCGGCAGGGCTTTGCCACCCGACAAGTCTTTCAGAATAATAATAGGCATGTTTGTCAAGGGATCTAAAGTGAGCCCTTCAACTTCCATTTCCACCATGTCGGGGACCTCAAAAAAATTAACTCTTGCAGTTTTCGGAACCCTGAAGACCGCATTCCATCAGACGCTGACTAACCTGCCGCATTAAATGGACCCGTCCCCAGAATATAATTAAACTACCCCTGTTTGTCAACGTTCGTTTGAACTGCGTTTCGGAAGCCTGAGATAAGGCTATTGCACGAGAGCCAGTGGGTTGTCAGCCCGATTTGTTTTTTTCCACAAATTCCTTGAGTCTTTCTTTGACAATCTCTGGAATTTCAGTGCTACTTAGGGTGGTTTTGCAGAGATGTGAGGTCGATTTATAGGTGTTGACGAAGGCAATGCACGGGGGGCAATCTTCAAAGTGTTCCTCAAGGGAGGCACTTGTCTCCAGTTTAAGGGTGCCCTCAAGATAATCGTGCAACAATTCCAAACATTCCTTGCAACAAATCATTTCGTCTCCTTGCGAACCTTGTATTCTTCAAAATAATTCGCCAGTTTCTTTCTCAAAAACAATCTAGCCCTGTGCAACCTCGATTTTACTGCCGGGATGGTCAACTCCAGAATCTCGCTCACTTTTTCTGTGGACAGACCTTCAACATCTCGAAGCAGGAAAACAACTTTTTCCTTGTCTGGTAACAGATCGACCGCTTTTTGAATTGTTTCTCGTGTTTCGTTATCAAAAAGAAGAGACTCTGTATTTTCAGACCAGTCTTGTATTTTTTCCTGTTGAAAGCCTGACCCGTTGAATGAGGGGAGTAGTTCCTCAATCGAGATACTTTGATCTTTTTTTCGACTCCTCAGTTTCATGTAAGTGGCGTTGAGGGTAATGCGGTACACCCAGCTTGAAAACGCCGACTTCCCCTGGAAGGTATGAATCTTTTTAAAAAGAGTCAGTAGCACTTCCTGAGTGACATCCTCTGAATCCATCGCGTTGCGCGTCAAATTAAAACTGAGAGCATATATCTTTTTCTGAAAAAGGGTCGCAAGCCGTTCGAATGACTCTGTTTTACCTGCTTGCAGGTCCTTTACCAGTTGCTCTTCCTCAGCTTTTGCTTCTTTGGGTTCAGAAAATCCCATGCCCTGTCAACCCCCTCCAACCTTTATGAAGTGTTGGAAATGGTGGGACACCTGCCGGGACTTAAGAAATGTCGATTTTTGATCCCACAAAGTTAGATGCCCACTCCATGGAAAGTGATTCAAAGATATCGTCATTGTTCATTTCCTGGGGAGGGTGACAGGTTGCCTCAAAGTATGTGGCTTGTGCCGGTGAGGAATAAAATCTACTTATCGCTGGTTTCCTGGGTCGCCGCTGTGCCTTCTGCCGCACCTTCGTCTGCTGGCTTGGCGTCAGGATCAACTTCGCCTTCTTCGATCGCAGAAGATTCCAGGTTCGCCGCTTCTTGAATCTCTTCCGCTTCTTTCATCGATTTTTTGAAATTCTTAATGCTGTTGCCAAACGCACTACCGATTTCCGGGAGTTTTCCGGCACCAAAAATAATCATGATTATGACCAAAATGATCATCAACTCAGGAAAACCAATGCCCATCATAATGAGGAGTCCTTATAAAATGATAAATGTTAAATTTTGCGGATAAGATTGACAAGTCTAGCACTTAATCCTTGTAAAAACAAACTGAATTAAAGTATTTTGGGGTTCTGCATATTTATGATAAAGTTCCGAGGGACATTTTGCGTATGAAAAAGTACAAAAAACAATAACTAAACAGAAACTTTGAGAAACTATATGAAGCGCTCTGGCGGATTTTTAGCTTTGGTTTTGGTGGTGATTCTTGCGTGTCCTGCTTTCGTCGGAGCACAAAATTTTTCTGATCGATTTGCCAAGGGAAACACTACTTTTGGCGGGCAGTTGGGCATGGGCTATACTGTTCAAATTCCGCCGGGAAGAGACCGGACCGATCTTAGTTTTGCATGGATATTTCCAAACTGGCAGTACAATTTGACCGGAATTATGGCCGAGGATTCATTCCTGCGGGGTGCGTTATTCTGGCACGTTGAAGGGGGTTTGTCCCTACTGACCCATCGGGATCATGAATATCTGGTTAATTTTTCTCCTCTCATGGCGGAGTATAAATTCCTCAGCCCGAAAAGAAGGTGGGCACCCACCCTGTTAGCGGGTGCCGGATTTTCTATGACTAACTGGAAAGATCAGGCTGTACCTGAATTAGGTTCAGAGTTTGAGTTCTTGCTTCACCTTGGGGGAGGGGTGGAGGTGTTTCGCAAAACGGGGTCATATTCTTTTAACTACAGGTTTTTTCACGTTTCTAATGCAGGTATGCAACGTCCTAATATTGGTCTCAATGCCAATGTGTTCAGTTTGGGAATGAGCTTCTGATCTGGGTTGATTCGACATCGCTTTGAAACAGGACGGTGGTTTTTGCGACTACATTTTCGGTATCCCCTCAGATATTTCTTCTAAATACTTCCCCCATTTCTTGTCAGCTTACGTTTTGTCGTTTGACCGTTGAGTTGGGACTGTCTCCGTTAGCAGACGAGCATGGAGTTTTTATTAACGGATAGATCAGGCCGATTCATGTCAAGCGGACCACCTGATTCCATATAGCATTTTTCTACCAGTCAGGCATCGAATATGACCGCTTCGGCCCAAGGCAAGAATTCTGATGCGCAAGCATCATCCTTCAGGGAAACTGGTTTTCTCGACCGTTTTTTCTTGAACGTTGAGCGGTTTGCCTACACTCACTCCATCGCTGTCATCCTCATTTCTTTACTGATCGCGGGCTTGTCAGTTTGGTTCACGGTCGAAAAACTCTCTTTTAAAAATAACCGGGGCGATCTGGTCGCAAAAAAACTCGCCTACGTGGAGATGTACGAAAAGTATCGCCATGAATTCGAAGATTTCGATGGCATGATGGTGGTCGTGGCCGACAAGGACCCTGAAAACATGAAAGGGTTTACGGATTCCTTCGTTAACAAACTGAAGCAATACCCTCAGGACTTTTTGAAGATATTCCACCGAATCGATACCAAATATTTTCGGACCAAGGGTCTGCTATACCTTGACCATGAAGAACTGGTTGATCTTGGAAATAAAATTGAGTCGCATGAAAATTTTCTTGAAGATGTCAATGCTTCTCCCGGACTCAACCAGCTTGTAAAAAGCATCAACGCTGAAATAAGCGCGGGAATGGTCGATTCGCTGTTGACCGGATTTATCGGTGGAGAGGACAGCGAAGAGGAAAAGGATGAAACGGCTGACTTCAGTCTGCTCATCAATCTTGAACAACAAATGCTAGCACACCTGCAAGGTGAGACGACTTACCGTTCGCCCTGGAATTCTTTTCTGACGGATAGCGAAAAGTCCATTGCGGAGGAGGGGTATCTCGTATCGGAGGATGAAAAGCTTATGTTCATCCTCATTGTTCCAAACAAAGATAACAAGGCCGCCACGGCGATTCCCGATTCTATCGAATTCCTCCGCGACCTGATTGAAGAGACGCGTGCTCAATTCCCCGGTATCGAGGTCGGACTGACGGGGGAAGACGTTATTGCCGCCGATGAAATGGACACCACCCAGGTGGATGTCCAAAAGGCTTCTCAGATAGCTCTGGCGGGCATCGCCTTGCTGTTTATCCTCGCCTATCGCGGGGTGGTGAAACCACTTCTTGCTATATTTGCACTGGTTGTCGCCTTGTGCTGGTCGATGGGGTGGACCACGCTGGCGGTGGGCCATCTGAATATTCTCACCATCGTGTTCACTACCATCTTGATCGGACTGGGTATCGATTTTGGAATCCATATTCTGGAGAGATTCAAAGAGGAACGCACGGCGGGAGATGATGTGCTTGAGGCACTTCAGAAAACGGTTCAGGGAACCGGGCGTGGAAATTTTGCTGGCGCGGTGACAACGGCGATGGCTTTCGGCGGCATGATTTTGACCGATTTCGTTGGTATCGCAGAGCTGGGGAAAATTTCTGGCGGTGGAATTCTTTTGTGCATGATCTCGATGATTCTTCTTCTGCCCGCGCTGATCACGGTTGAGGAAAAAATAACCAAACCCCGATACCTGCCTAAACAGTCGGATCGGAAAGGCCGCTTGCTGGAAAAGTTTTTCAAAAATTACCGTGCGATAATTTTTGTCTCGATGGTTTTATTTGTTTTGTCCCTTTTATCCTTGAGGACGGTGGCGTTCGATTACAACCTTCTCAACCTGCAGGCACACGGAACCGAGGCGGTGAAGTATGAGATGAAAGTGATCGAAACGGCGGGTCGGTCAGCCTGGTCGGTCGCGGTGCTTGCCGACTCCCTGGAAGAAACTCGAAAAAAACATAAGGCGCTGGAAAAACTGTCCACTGTGGGAAATGTTGAAAGCATCATTTCTACCCTGCCGGAGGAGCAGGAAAAAAAGATTGAAACTATCAAAGAGCTGGCACCGCTCCTGAGTGATCTTGAAGTCGAACCTGATCTCGTTCCCGTTTCGTATGCGGGCCTGATAAAAACGATGAAGAGGGTGCGCTTCAAACTTCAGGGCAAGGAAGATAAGGGGGGCGTGACCAAAGCGCGGAAGCTGGCACAAAGCTTCCTCGATGAAAGTGAAAAAGTTGATGCGGAAGTTGCAGAAAAAAGACTTAACAGTTTTTCCGAAAAACTTTTTGCCGATTACAGAGGCAAGATCGCCGACCTGAAAAAGAACGTTTCTGCTTCACCAGTAATTGTTGAAGACATGCCGGAAAATTTACGCGAACGGTATATCAGCCGGAACAGGGTATATTTGATCAACGTTTACCCAAGCGTGGATGTGTGGGATATCGACAAGAGAAATGAGTTTGTTAAGCAATTAAAGCAGGTGGACCCGAATGTTACAGGAAACGCCATACATATGTTTGAGTCGACCCGCTTGATGAAGGATGGATATGTCTATGGCGGCATCTACGCGATGGTCGCTATTTTTATTTATCTTCTTTGTTCTTTCGGCAACCTTCGCGGGACGCTGGTTGTTTTGTTGCCAGTCGCTGTGGGTTCGGCCTGGACGGTGGGCATCATGGACCTGATAGACGTTTCATTCAATCTGGCCAATCTAGTCATCCTGCCATTGATCATTGGCATAGGGGTCGTTAATGGCGTCCATATCGTGCATCGTTACCGTGAGGAGACGGATAAGAGCATCAATGTTCTATCGCGGAGTACGGGGCAGGGAGTGGTCTTGAGTTCGCTCACCACAATGATCGGGTTTGGCAGTCTGATGGTCGCCGATCATCAGGGTGTGCACAGCCTGGGGCTGGTCCTGTCACTGGGCGTTGGCTGTTGCCTCATAGCAAGCATCACCGTATTACCCTCAATACTAAAACTCTGCACCGAAAAAGACTGGGAACTTTGACTGAGAGCCAGGAACCCTGCACTGTGCCTGCGCCGCTTCAGCGGTAAGCTGTGTTTTTATCTTGGGCTGGCGGCGATGTTGCCGCCATCGATGGTGATGACACTGCCGGTGGTTTTTTCGGCGAGAGCGGATTCAAAAAATCCTTTGGCGACATCGGTGTCGTAGACTTCTGTTGCCAGCAGGTTGCTCTTGAAATATTCATCGGGAGTCAATCCTCTGGCGGCGGACCTTTCGGCGACCACTTTTTCAGTGAACAGCCGGGTGCGTATGCGGTCGGCATTGATGGCGTTGGAGCGTATACCCTCGGCGCCATAATCCAGCGCGTATTGTTTCATGAGGGCGATCACGGTTGCTTTCGGCAGGGCGTAGGGTCCGAAATCTTTTCCCGGATTAAACGCTGCTTTCGATGCATTGAACAGCAGGACACCGCCTGTTTTTTGTTTTTGAAAAAGTTTTACCGCTTCGGATGCCAGTGTCTGGTGGGCGAAAAAATTCAATTCGAAACTTTGCCGCAACATTGCCGACTCCACATCACCTATTCTTCCCCTGACGGCGTTGCCGGCGTTGGAGATCAGGATGTCCAGTCCGCCAAACTCTCTGGTGACATATGCGAAGGATTCCTTCACCGCTTTTTCATCAGTGACATCCATGACCTGGGACACAATGCCGGTTTTGAATTGTGTACGTAGTTCTTCAACGGTGTCGCTCAATGTTTTCTCGTCCCGGTCGACCAGAAAAAGGCTGGCGCCATTTTTCGCGAACAGTTCGGCGGTCGCGCGGCCTATCCCCGATGCGGCTCCTGTAATATAGACGATCTTCCCTTGTGTTAATGCGGGTTTGCTTTTGCCAAGTTTGGCCTGCTCCAGCGACCAGTATTCCATATCGAACAGGTCAAAATCTTTGAGTGGAGTAAACTGACCCACGTTGAATGCTTTGCTGATGATGTCCATTGTGTGCTGGTAAATGTCGGCGGCGATTTTCGTTTCTTTCACCGACTTTCCAATGGCGACCAATCCGAGCCCTGCCACTAGTATGATTCGCGGTAGTGGATCGAGTTCGTTTTTGTCGACTCCTTTAGCGTGAACGTTGGTCTCGAAGTATCGGTGGTAGCTCCGTTTAAATTCTTCAAGTGCACTGGCGATTTCTTCACGAAGTTCTTCCGGATCGCCAATGTGTTTGGGGTTCAGCAGAAGCGGTTTTTGTTTGGTGCGAATCACGTGGTCCGGTGTGGCCGTGCCAATTTGCGACCAGTCGGCGCACTCCTTGCTGGAGGCAAAATCGCGGGCTATGGGGTCTTCCCGGTAGTGGATGACCCAACTCTGCCCGGTTTCTTCTGTGTACAATCCGCGCAGGCAGGGTGCGATTGCCGAAAGCATTTCGTCTTCGCTGGCAGGGGTTCCGGTAGCAACGGGAGATAGTGTTTTTGTATCATGGCTGGCGATGAAATCCTCGGCTTGCTGTACCGCTTCAATGTGCCGGTCGTAGCTTTCCTTTGCCGTGTCGCCAAAAGTGAACAGCCCGTGATTGACCAGGAACAGGCCTTTGACATCAGGGTTTTTCTCATAAACTTCCGCCGCTGCTTTGGCCAGATCAAATCCGGGCATGATGTAAGGCACGATTCCCATAGCGTCGCCGTAAATTTTCTTGCACAGGGCTTCAGAGTCGGGTTGATCGGCGATCACCAGGATAGCATCGGCGTGGGAATGGTCGATAAATTTATGCGGCAGGAAGGCGTGCAGTAAGGTTTCGACCGATGGATTGGGAGATGAGGCATCGAGCAGATGAGTTCTTTGCTCGTTGACCATGTCCTCATCACTCAGGCTGTCCAATTGTCGTAATTTGATCAGATGATCCAGTTGCACTCCCGGCAGGCCGGGAGGTTGTAGGGTATCCAGATCCCACCCGCTTCCCTTGACGTAGAGTACGTTGACTTCTTCTCCGAGGGCGTTTTTAGTGACGGATTTCACCGAGGTGTTGCCACCGCCATGAAGTACCAGCGAGAGGTCGGCTCCTATCAGCCGTGAGGTGTAGACGCGCAGAGCGATATCTTCTGAGACATCGTTATATAGTTGAATCGCCGCTTTGGCGTCAGAGTCATTCCACAAGTTCTTCATATGGCCTTATTTCCAGGTTAAAATGATTAAAATCAAATGAAAAAAATATAGCGGTTGGCTGGGGTGGATTCAAGGAAATTCGCACCGGACCTGGCACTTCGTACCGGGTTCAGCTCCACGTTTTTCTTAGGACAAGCACTAAGACCTTATCGGCAGACGCAGTCAATCCGGGTAATAAAAACGGCAGGAAGATTCGTCATGAGGGGAGATTTGTATTTTTCTGTAAAAACCTCACTTAAAAGCATTGTGAAATGGATCAAGTTCTGTGATAATTCGCCCTGAAATGCTCGCAAAAATTCACATTACATTCAAAAACGGCGTTCTGGACCCTCAGGGCAAGGCTGTGCATCATGCGCTCAAAGATCTGGGGTACGATGAGGTTTCCGGGATTCAAATGGGCAAGTATCTGGAGGTGCGCATGGAGGGTGTTTCCAGAGAAGAAGCAGAACCCAGAGTAAAAGAAATGTGCGAAAAACTCTTTGCCAATACGGTTATTGAATCCTACCGGTTCACTCTGGATTCTTAGAATTGTCGCCCTGAGCTTGTCGAAGGGTATTCCAGCTAAATAAAGTATATGCTTCGACAGGCTCAGCACGACACTCAGATAGAATCTTATCGAATTGAACTTTACTGACTTATGAATTGCGGCGTAGTTGTTTTTCCCGGTTCTAATTGCGATCACGATTGTTTCCATATCCTCAAGCACGTCTTCAAGTTGCATACGGAATGGATATGGCACAAGGGTGATATGGACCTTTCCCGGTTCGATCTCATCGTTTTGCCGGGTGGGTTTTCCTATGGGGATTACCTGCGTGCGGGAGCCATTGCCCAGTTTTCCACGGTCATGAAAGATGTGATTCGATTCGCCGAGTCGGGCGGCAGAGTTCTTGGGATTTGTAACGGATTCCAAGTGCTTGTCGAGGCGAAGCTTCTTCCGGGCGCTCTTATCCAGAATAATACCCAGAAATTTATCTGCAAGACAGTACCTGTTCGAGTGGAAAACACTTCGACTGCGTTCACTGGAGAGTGTGCCGGGGAATCGGTATTGAATATTCCCATCGCCCACCATCAGGGAAGTTATTTTATTGATCCCGATGGACTGCGCCAGTTGGAAGAAAACCGACAGGTGGTTTTTCGTTATTGTGGTCCGTCAGGTGAAGTGACAGACGAATTCAATCCCAATGGTTCCGTTGGGAATATAGCGGGCATCATAAATGAAGCTGGCAATGTAATGGGTCTTATGCCGCACCCTGAACGCTGTGCCGATCCGGCCTGGCCCAACCTTGATGGACAACTCATTTTTAAATCCATAATTAAATCCTTACAAAGTGGAGTTTCAGCGTGAAGCCAGTCACTCCAACGATCACTCCCGATATGGTTCGCCAGCATGGAATGACGCTGGAAGAATTCCGTCGCATACAGGACCTTTTAGGTCGAGCGCCGAATGTGACTGAGCTGGGAATATTCTCTGTGATGTGGAGCGAGCATTGCAGTTACAAAAGTTCCCGCTATTATCTGAAAAAACTTCCGACGGAGGGGCCGCGTGTGTTGCAGGGTCCGGGAGAAAACGCGGGGGTGGTTGATATAGGCGATGGCATGGCGGTGGTGTTTAAAATTGAAAGTCACAACCACCCTTCTTTCATAGAGCCACGTCAGGGAGCGGCCACAGGAGTTGGGGGAATCCTTCGTGATATTTTCACCATGGGCGCACGCCCCATAGCGTTGATGAACTCTTTACGATTTGGCGCGGCGGACCATCCGCGTACCCGATTCCTGGTCAACGGCGTGGTCGATGGGATTTCCAATTACGGTAACTGCACGGGGGTGCCGACTGTCGGCGGGGAAATTTATTTCGATCCTTGTTACAACGGAAACATTCTGGTCAATGTCTTTTGCCTCGGACTGGTTCCATCGGATAAGATTTTTCTGGGGAATGCTTCTGGAGTAGGCAATCCGGTTATTTATTTTGGCTCCAAGACAGGACGCGATGGGATTCACGGTGCGAGTATGGCTTCATCGGAATTTGATGAGTCGTCCGAAGAAAAGCGTCCCACGGTTCAGGTGGGTGATCCTTTTGCAGAAAAACTTTTGATCGAAGCGTGTCTCGAACTCATGAATGAAGACTGGGTGGTGGGTATTCAGGATATGGGGGCGGCTGGGCTCACCTGTTCTACTTTTGAAATGGCGGGCCGGGGCGGTACAGGAATTGATCTTGAGTTGTCCAGGGTGCCCAAGCGGGAAGAGGGGATGACTCCTTATGATATTCTTTTGTCGGAATCCCAGGAGCGGATGCTTGTGGTCGTCCACAAAGGAATGGAAGAGGAGGCACTGGCCCTGTTTCATAAATGGGACCTTGACGCGGCGATTGTTGGCGAGGTGACGGACAAGCCGGTAGTTCGTATTTTTGAAAATGGGAATGAGGTGGTTAATCTTCCGGTTGAACTGGTCGTTGACGGTGCTCTGGATCTGAAACGTCCTACGAAAAAACCAGGCTATCTACAAAAAGTTGATCATGTCAACCTCGCGGATGTTCCTGACCTGGCGCGCGGGGACGAGACTTTGAAGAAGCTTCTTGCATCGCCCAACATAGCAAACAAACATTGGGTCTATGAGCAATATGACCATATGGTGCGACTGAACACGCTGGGTTTGCCGGGTTCCGATGCCGCTGTGCTCAGAGTAAAGGGGACTAAAAAAGCGTTGGCCCTGTCGGTTGATTGCAACAGCAGGTATTGTTATTTGGACCCTTTTCATGGCGCACAGATAGCTGTAGCGGAATGCGTGCGTAATATTGTGTGCTCCGGCGGAGGGCCGATTGGTTTGACCAATTGCCTTAACTTTGGGAATCCGGAAAAGCCGGAAATCATGTGGCAGTTTGAGCAGGCTGTGTCCGGGATGGGCGAAGCGTGCAAGTTTTTTAATATTCCGGTGGTCAGTGGTAATGTCAGTCTTTATAATGAAACTATTGGAGAAGCGATTTACCCAACGCCGACTGTGGCGGTGGTGGGGTTGCTGGAGGACCGCACGTATCACACCACCCAATGGTTCAAAGAAGAAGGAGACCTCGTGGGTCTGATAGGACTCACCATGGAAGAGTTGGGGGGGAGCGAATACCTGAGTGTCATGTGTGAACGGGTTGAGGGCAAACCACCTTATTTGGATCTTCCGTTGGCCCGCACGATCAACAACCTGTGTTTGTCATTGATTAAAGACGGGCTAGCCGTTTCGGCACACGATTGCTCAGAGGGAGGGCTGGGGGTCGCATTGGCGGAGTCATGCATCAGCCATCCCCATGCTCCAACAGGGGCGGTGCTGGATGTTGAATCGACGATCAGAAATGATGCCTGTCTCTTTGGTGAATCGCAATCGCGGATACTGGTTTCCTTTTCTGCAGAGAGCAGGACAGCTGTGGAAGAAAAAGCGAAAGCCGTGGGGGTGCCTTTCAAAGTGATAGGCAAGGTGGGAGGTGACTCTCTGGTCGTGAACGTCAATGGAGAAGAATTTATAAACGAGGAAGTTTCCCATTTGAAAAAGCTATGGATGGGGGCCCTGGAATCTTATGTTAGATAAATTTCATGACGAATGCGGGGTGGTCGGCGTCTTCGGTCATCCCGATGCCGCGAATCTGGTTTATCTGGGCCTTTATGCTTTACAGCATAGAGGTCAGGAGAGCGCAGGTATCGTTGCGTCTAACAATGGGAAGATGCATCTTGAAGTGGGGATGGGGTTGGTGGCGGATGTGTTCAGCGATGCGCGTCTCAAGAAACTTCCTGGAAATTTGGCGATAGGGCATAACAGATATTCAACGACGGGTGTCAGCAGATTGAAAAATGCTCAGCCGTGTCTCATAGAATACGCAGGCGGAACGATGGCCATGGGCCACAATGGGAACCTGGTCAATGCCCCGAAGATTCGTAAAGAGTTGGGAGAGGAAGGCGCGATTTTTCAATCCACCAACGACAGCGAAGTGGTGGTCCACCTGATGGCGCAATCGCGCCGCAATACATTTATTGATCGTGCGGTCGCCGCTTTTTCCCAGGTACAAGGCGCCTATTCAATCGTGTTGATGAGCGAGAATGAGCTCGTTGCCGCACGAGACCCGAATGGATTCCGCCCGTTGTGTCTGGGTAAGATCGATGGAGCTTATATTGTCGCTTCTGAATCCTGTGTGATGAATCTTGTCGAAGCAGAATATATTCGCGAGTTGGAACCGGGCGAATTGATTCTCATCAATAAATTCGGAATAAAATCATTTTTTCCCTTCCAGAAAAGCCCCACCACGCAATGTGTGTTTGAGCACATTTATTTTTCGAGGCCGGATAGTCATTTGTTCGGTAAGCCTGTTTATTCTGCACGCAAGCTCATGGGACGGGCCTTGGCCGGAGGAAACCCGGTAGAGGCTGATGTGGTGGTTCCTGTCCCCGACTCCGGGGTGATTTCTGCAATGGGTTATTCTGAAGAATCTGGAATTCCTTTTCAAATGGGATTGATTCGCAACCACTATGTAGGTCGAACTTTTATTGAGCCGCGTTCACAGATTCGTAATTTTGGTGTGAAAATTAAATTGAATGCTGTCGAAAGTGTTATAAGGGACAAGCGGGTTATTATTATTGATGACTCCATTGTGCGGGGTACAACGAGTAAAAAAATCGTCAAGATGTTACGCGAAGTTGGCGCTAAAGAGATTCATGTTCGAATCAGTTCACCGCCTACCACCTATTCCTGTTTTTACGGTATCGACACACCCACCAAGGAGGAGTTGATTGCATCCAATATGGACCTTGAGCAGACTCGTGAATATCTTGGTGCCGATTCACTGCATTATCTGGGTTTGGAAAAAATGCTGGATGTGTTTGGTGATGATCGGGAGAAATTTTGTTCCGCCTGCTTCAACGGTTGTTATCCCATCAAAGTAGATGACCCTGATGAAGATTCCCCCCAGTTAGGTCTGTTTGAATAGAAAACCGCCTCGCCTACTCTTCGGTGCTTTTTTTCACAACGGTCGCGGAGTCCAGGGCCCTGCCGAGAGCTTCCATGTCCTCATTATGGTCGGATAACTTCTTGTTCATTTCTTCCTGCCGTTTCATGGCTCGCCCAAACAAATTTTTGATTGTCTGATAGTCAGACTGTTTCAGTATGATATTTCCCGATGGTTTGGGGCTGGCGTCCACCAACTGGACGGCATCTTTTTCAGCAGTCATTGAGCTGGGAAGGGATTCCAGGGCACTCTCGCCAAAAATTTCAGCGAGCGCTTTTTCCAGAGTGCTTTCCATGGCTATCCTGTCTTCATAACCTACGATGACGCGTTTGAGTTCAGGAATTTTCCCGGCATCAGCTTTTAGGTACAGAGGCCGGACGTAGATCAACGATTCTTCGATGGGAATAACAAGCATGGTACCCTGAATAACTTTTGAGCCTCTTTGATCCCATAATGAGATTTGCCGTGAGACTTCTGCGTCCTGATTGATTCTGGCAACGATCTGGTTGGGACCGTAAATCAGTTTTTGCTTTGGGAACGTGTAGGCAACTAATTGGCCATAGTTCTCTCCATCGCTTTGTGCCACCATCCATGCAGAGAGATTGCTTTTCCCTCTGGGTGTGAATGGCAACATGAGGATGTATTCTTCCTTGGTATTTCCCGGAAGTTTCATGATTGTGTAATACGGTTCCATCATTTTATTGTCGATTTCCGGAATTTCCCATTGGTCCTCCTTGTTGTAAAACACCTGCGGCGTTTTCATGTGATAGGTCGCGTAGATAAATGCCTGAATCGTGAACAGATCTGACGGATACCGGATATGACTCCTTAAATCTTCCGGCATTTCGCTCAGGTCCTTGAACAATTTCGGGAAAATATTTTTCCATGTGAGAATGACAGGATCATTGGGGTCAGTAATGTAAAATTGCATTGAACCTTCGTAAGCATCAATAACGATTTTGACAGAGTTCCTCACATAATTGCCAAATCGCGGGATAGTTTGCGAGTAGGGAAACTGGTCGCTCACGGTGTAAGCGTCATAAATCCATTTCATTTTCCCTTCGGTCACCACAAGATAAGGGTCACTGTCCAACCTTAAAAACGGGACCACCTGGAGTACCCGCTCGGTTATGTTTCGGTACATCAGCACCCTGCTTTCACTCTTAATATCCTGCGAAAAGAGAATTTTAAGTGTTTTAAAACGTGCTGCGAGAAGCAACTTCCGTATGAAGGAATCAACCGGGAACCCGCCGCTTCCTTCGTAATTTTTGTATACATTTTTCTCACCTTCAGGATAGTCAAATTCTTTGGTTCCGGTGTTAACAAAAACATGGTCGTTTGAAAGTTCGCCAAAGTAGATTTCTGGTTGTTCCACTTTCAGGTCGACGTTGGATTGAGGTGGAATATCTTTTATGAAAAGTACGGGCATGCCCTGCGGGGTTATCTGATTTACAGGGCTGAGGGAAACTCCATAGCCATGAGTAAAAGTGAGGTGTTCGTTGATCCATGTGCGATTGGGCAGGTTTTCCGATTGCAATTCGCGAGGGGAAAGCAGGGTTTGTCTATATTTGCCATCAATGGTATAGCGGTCATTGTCGACCGAATTGAACTGGTAATAAGTTCGTATTTCCTGAATTTGCCCCAGAGTGTCGAGTAAAGGTTCCTGATCCCACAGGCGGATGTTTTCAATGGTCAGGCTGTTGGCTTGAATAGACTCAGCATTTAACGATTCGGCTCCGGTGAGTCTTTTTGACTCTGTGGTGTCCAGTCCGTAAGCCTTAAGCGATCCGGCAATGGTGTGTTCAATAAAAGGCGTTTCTTTGATAAGTTCATTTGGGTTGACTACAAAGTTTTGCAGGATTTTCGGATAAAAACTTCCAGCAAAATAAATCACTCCAATCCCGGTCAGCGCAAGAACAACTTTTTTCACACCGCGTCCGGTGGCTATAAAGAAGCTGAGGCCGGCTCCAGCCAGCGACAACCAGGACATGGTGTTGAGTATTGGGAGTTGACCGTAGTAATCGGCGAACCCGATGCCCGTTACCACACCATTTCCCTCCAACAGCAGGTCATAGCGCTGGAGATGAAATTCCATGGCCATCAGGATAAGAAAATAAAAGACCAGTGAGGACAAGGGCCGCCTGGCTTCCACCTGCATAACGATTCCATTGGGTCCCAGGTAAATAAACTGCTTCAGGAAAAAGATGATGCCCGTTCCAATACCAAGAACAACAAAAGCTTCCCATAAAATCGATTTGCCAAGATTAAGAAACGGTAGAGTGAACAGGTAAAAGGAATAGTCATTGCCAAAAATGGGGTCGGCACTGCCAAAGGGAACGGCTTTGGCATAGAGCTGAACGATTTCCCATTTTTGTCCAATGATCAACCCGGTCATCACCGCCAGCACGAGCGGACCAAAAAACATAAGTTTTCTCAGGTTACTGGCTATCAAATCGAGCAGGGGTAACTCGCGGCGAACAGAATCGGACAGCAGGACAGGGATGTGCGAGCTGTGGTCATACATGCGTTTCAGCGGAAAACAGGTAAAAGTGAAAAAGAGAACTCCCGCAACCAAACCAAAACCCCATTGCGAAAATACAATAGTCCAGAAAACAGAATCGAATTCATGGTGAGCGAACCATATCCAGTTGAAATAGAATCCAATGATTTTCTCGGCGAACATCGAGCCAACCGTAACGATGCCGAGCAGAATGAATAGCCATTTTCTCTGCGTGTTCATGAGTTTTCCTTCAATAAATTTTCCGTTTTCTTTGTGAGTTCATGAGTGCTTCTTTGCAAAACTCTTCATTTCCTCTGAGCGTTTTCGAGTGCTTCTTTAAGATGTTATCCATTTGATCGAACAGCCCATGGAAGGGATCTGTTCGCTGGAAACCGGTTGTCCGGCGATTATATTTTCCAGGGCCGATTTTAAATCCTGCCGGGTCACCTTTTCCGGGTGTTCCCAGTTGTCATCGATTCGGCCACGGTAAAGTAGTTTTCGTTCTTTGCCGTAGACATACAAGTCGGGAGTACAAACGGCATCGTACGCCTTGGCTGTTTCCTGGCTGGGGTCCATCAGATAAGGGAAAGGAAATCCCTTTTCTTTTGCCAGCGCTTTCATGTTGTCCAGCGAATCGTCAGGATACCGAACTGTGTCATTGGGATTGATTCCAACCAGCTGGACTCCGCGATCAGAGAATTCATTCTGCAGATCAATCAGTCGTTTTAGAACTGCTTTTACATAGGGGCAATGATTGCACATGAATATGATGACCAGAACATCCCGGCCGGAGAAGCTGTCCAGCGAATATGTTTTGCCATCGGTTCCTTCAAGTGCAAAATCATAGGCGGGGGTTCCCAGAGAGGTCATAGTGGAATTAAGAAGTACCATAATAAATAGTCTAAAACGTTTGAGAGACGAAAATTGAAAAGAAACGTTTGGAAAAATGATTATAAAGGAATGCTAACACGTTTGCGAGCAGGATAGATACTTGAATACGAGAATATAGCGCGCTCTTATTCGCTTTTACAGGTCATCCCGGTGACCCGGCAGGTATAGCAGGCAGAGTGGGCTAATGGAAATGGACGCAACGTTTCTTTGATCGTGCCCCCCATTCTAGCCTGATCGCTATCGACAAGGATTGGGCATACATAGACGCCCGTTTGTGTTGCCATTCGCGATGTGGAGCATTGCAGGTTGGTGATGTCATAATTTTCAAAACATTTTTCGGTGACATGCTCGTCGTCAGAGTAGTTGCGCAAGTTTTCCGCCAGGCGACCGATGAGAAACCCCGGAAGAATTTTGAGCCGGGGCTGAGGAACGTTGAGCGATTTCAAAAAACTATTCAGATTGTCTTCCATTGCCGCGTCTTTATCTTCTTCCCAGTTTCGAGTCACCGTGAGAACAGGAGAAAACCCGGCGGCGCCCAGATTACGGATTCCTTCGCTCGCCTTTCTAAAAGCATTTTTGCCTCGGATTAGATTATTTACCTCTTCCTCATAACTTTCCATGCTCACACGAAATTGCAGACGATGCGAGGAACCGTTTTGTATTTCACGCAGGCGGATTGCTTTTTCGGGAGAGATGAGAGTGCCGTTGGTCAGTACGTCCAATGGACCGCATTCAAGAATGGCGGCAAGAATTTCGAAGATTTCCGGATTCATAAACACTTCGCCGCCAGTGATGTAGTAGTCCTTGACCTCAAGCAGTTTGGATTCTTCCAGCCGCAGGCGGACTTGTCGCAGGCTCATCATTTCATGCGTATGATTTTGTGGTCCGCAACTGATGAAACAATGCGTGCACTGCAGGTTGCACAAGGTTCCTCCAACCTGAAGCCATAAAGTCTCCAGGTTTGCCAAGGGCACTTCGGGAATATTTTTTACCGAAGTCGATTGTTTCTGAGTGGTGTTCATGAATTCAGCCTAGCAAAAGGGAAAGCAACATTTCAAGAAAT
This sequence comes from uncultured Nitrospina sp., assembly GCA_913045445.1. Classification (GTDB taxonomy): domain Bacteria; phylum Nitrospinota; class Nitrospinia; order Nitrospinales; family VA-1; genus Nitromaritima. Next base: position 26,996 of record CAJWQP010000006.1, read on the forward strand.
ACTGACTAATTCTTTAAAGAGGGTAGCATTTTGAACAGGATGGTATCGGGTATTAAGTCGCGGGGTACAGGAAAACCTTACAACTGGACAAAACCAAAGGAAGCACTATTAGGAAACCTTATAAGCCAGCCGATTCGTAAGAGTCGTTTACTTTTTTGATGCGCAGTTTCCTGCGCATTGCGGCGAATCCTTCCAGAGCTTTGCGTCCCAGGGGGGATTTATATACAGGCTTAACGTTCAGTTTGGCCTTGTCTGGCGAGTCAATAAAGAATCTTGTATCCAAAGGAGACATATACCGACAATGAGGGAAAAGCCACTTCATAGGAAGCCGGGCTTTCCGGACCGCCTCTTCCAGGTAGCTGGCGGCTTCGGCAACTTGTTTGCTTTCCTCTCCAGTGACGATGCTTGGAGCTATCAGTTTCAACAAAGGCACAACTCCCTTGCCAGTGAGATAATCAATTTTATCTTTCAGTGAATCCAGCGGGCCCGGCTCCAGAAACAGTTCAGTCCACACCGTTCCCGCCGGGAAAATTCCAGCGGCGTATTCCAGCGCTGTATAGACCAGTGGCGGTGATATGATGTCATCCTTTTTGGCGAAACCAACAAAACCTTCCAGTGGAAGATTCAGTAAATCGATCCCGGCCGCATAAACCTTGTCCAGGATTTGCTTGTCTTTGGGGGGGAATCCGCGTAATGCCACAAAAGTACTGAACTCTTTTTTAATGGCTTGCACCACAGGTGCCAGCCGAGTCAGGCCGCGGTCGGGTTCTCGGCAATAGTCCATATTAAGTTGGATGACATCTGCCGATCCCTCCTCAAAGGCCGATTTAATTACCGAAAGAATTGTTTCCTGTGTCAGGTTGAGGCGGTTCTTTTGTCCTACTGCGCGCAAAAATAAATTCAGGCAATAACCATCAATACAAGCGTTATCCGATACCGGGGAACGTTTCTGCATCTGTTCCCGCACAAAGTTTGGCAGGGGGACGATGCCCACTTCGACATCCGTGCCCATGGAATTGAGTTTTAACACACCATCACTCAGTTTAAGCTGAGGCATGCCATCGTCGGCTTCTTTGATCGGCACTTTGACGATGAAATTTTCCGCGAGGCTCAATGCGATTTCTTCGCCGGGTTGACCATCGCAATAACCACAGGTGACCTCGGAGACATCCCGCACTTCTTGAGGAATGACGAGTCCTTTGCGGATCAATTCAAATTTTAGTTGGCCGTAACTTTCCATAACATTATTAACGCGAACGCGCTCGACTATAATCGGTCGAGCAGTTTTTGGTGGATTCCTGAGAATCCGCCCGAGGACATGATAAGAAAAACGTCTTGAGGGCGGCATTCACCAGCCATTTTATCTACGAGAGCACCCACCTCCGGGATAAAAAATGCATTGCCTCCATTTTCGTTGATAGATTCGACAACCCGTTTAGGGTCCAGCCGGTCTTCCGGCGGTATTTTACCGGGTGCGAACAGATCAGCAATAATCACCCGGTCTGCCGTAGCGAAACTCTGCGGCAATTTGTCTTCAAAAATTTTTCTTCTGCAAGTCGCGGAACGAGGTTCGAACACCGCCCACAAACGTTGACCGGGATAAGCTTCCCGCACGGCTTCCAGAGTCAGCTTTACAGCTGTCGGGTGATGCGCAAAATCGTCTATTACCGTCACGCCATTTTTAACGCCGACAATTTCCTGCCGCCTTTTGATTCCCTCGAATGTTGCGAATCCTTTTTGCACTTCCTGGGCGGTGAGTCCCAACTTGATGCCCATAGCCGCAACCGCTATTGCATTTTCGACATTGTGTCGCCCGATCATCGGCAGATGAAAGGTTGCGATTTTTGAGTCCTTGTGACTCAGAGTAAAATATCCTTCTCCGTTTTTGAATTTATAATCTTCGGCGACCCAGTCGGCAGAAGAAGAAAATCCATAGGTTTCGACTTCGCAAGAGCCTCCGGTCAGAACGTCTTTCGCATGCGCATCTGAAAAAGCGGTTAAGAGAAATCCATCCGGATGGATAATGTTTACAAATTTCCGAAATGAATCTTTTATGTGGTCAAGGTCGCGGAATATATCAGCGTGATCGAACTCGACTCCTGTCAGGATCGATGCAAACGGACTGTAGTGTAAAAACTTGGGCCCTTTATCGAAAAATGCGGTGTCATATTCATCTCCTTCGCTCACGAAGAATTCCCCTTCCGGGATGGCATGGTTACCGTCAAAATTTTTCATCCACCCACCGACCATGAAACCGGGTTTCCGTTCGGCAGAATGCAACACCCAACTCAGCATGGCTGTAGTGGTTGTCTTTCCGTGAGTTCCTGCAACGACCAGCGATTTTCGGTTTTGCAGGTAAAACTTTTGTATGGCCTCTGGAAACGAAATATAAGGGATGCCTTTTTCCAGAACAGCCAGAACCTCCTCATTATCTTTGGACACGGCGTTACCAATGACAACCTTGTCGATGCCATCAGTAATATTTTCACGCCGGTACCCAGGCTTGATGTCTATCCCGGCCGATTCCAGGAGCGTGCTCATGGGGGGATAGATATTGGAGTCTGACCCTGTGACCCGGTAGCCGGATTTTTGCAACAGTCCGGCAAGAGAGGCCATTCCGGTACCGCAAATGGCGATCAAATAGATCGATTTTATCTTTTCATTGGAGATCATTCCGGGGAATTGTAGGCCTCGTACCCTTTAAAGTCAAGTCATATCAATGGGTTTGGGGATATGTGGCGGTCTGGAGGAGATATTTGTTTATTTAAATGAATAATAATTTTAATTGAGATAGATCGTCAATTAAATAATCTGGTTTGGAATTGCGAAGGGAACCAGGGTCGCCTAATCCGTAGGTAACGCCACAGGTCGTGACTCCAGCTTGCTTGCCGGTTTCAATATCAACGGCACTATCTCCCACCATCAAGACCTTTTGAGCGGGACAGTTGAATTCGTTCATGAGAAGTTGCAGACCTCTGGGGTCGGGTTTTTGCACGTCCAGGCTGTCACCTCCCAGCACAGAGTCAAAAGGCTCCCGAAACTCAAGCGCTGAAAGAATTTTTTCTATGAACGCTACCGGTTTGTTGGACAGGATCGCGTTTGCTTTGTGTGAAAAGTGTTCAACAATTTGTCGCCCATTGGGGTAGAAAACGGTCTGATCCAGCAGATGATTATTGTAGTGTTTGCGAAAAAGAGAAACAGCGGTGTCGGTGTCGTTGCAACCGGAACCCTTCAGAGAGCGGGTCATGAGGTTGACCACGCCGCTCCCTACATTACCGCGAATGGTTTCCCGACTTAAGGTGGTCAATTCCATTTCCGCGAGAGCGAGATTGACCGAGTCGGCTATATCGGCCAGGGTATCGACTAGTGTGCCATCGAAATCGTAGACAATAAGGGAAATTTTTTTCAAGGTGACAGAGTGGTTACTCAGGTTCGCTTGTGGTGTAGCGGTAGGCCCTTACAATATTATTTTCATCGAACAGAATAACCATGTCCTTCGATTTTGTTTGACTCAGCGCGTTCCACTGGTCGAACTGATAGGTCCACATGACCTTCCCGTTTTCCATGCCCTCTTTATATGGAGGGCCAAACTTATCAAGGATTTCAGTTTGACTGGTCACATTATTCTGAATACTGCTCACTTGTGAGCTGTCAAAATTTTTCCCGACGGTTCCACAACCTGCCAATAAGAATAAAAAGAGAACGCCTGCAATGTTAAATCCATTTATTTTCATCATAATTCTCCTCGAAGGTCGTGTTGACAGGGGCCGGGCGGGCAGAAACCCAGTTGCTCAATGCTTATTTTTGAAAGTTGAAATTTAGTTTACCAGAATGGGTAAAAAAAGTATAACGTTTAGCAGAGAGTCGCAAACCGGAGATTTAAGATGGTGGCTTGTTAATTAACCCCACCCTTACCAAGGAGGCCTGTCCAGAACTTTGGTGTGGGAGGGTAGGAGAGGTTATTTGGGAAACTTGTAAGCTACCAGCCAGAGTGGGAGAATGGGAGAAAAAAATGTTTTCTGTATCAGGAGTTTATAGCTCAAAGGTTTTAAAATTTTTTATTATTGCGGTTGCAACAGGGCTGCTTTCAGGCTGTACCACAACACCCGAACCTTCTTCGCAGTCGGTAAATAAACAAAAGCCTGCATCGGTGACGGATGTAGTGTTGGATGGTTATTACGAGCCGCTTCCGTCTTCCGGTAAAAAAGGATATTTTGTGGAACAGCTAGCCCCGGAAATTTATTTTTTTTCAACAGGGGTATACAACAATTTGTTTGTCGTTACACAGGAAGGTGTGGTTATCACCGACCCGATAAAAGGAAAGGGAAAGCTTCTCAAACAGGCTATCAGAGAGGTGACGACTCAACCCGTCAGGTTTATGATCTATTCGCATTCGCATATTGATCACATCGGTGATGCGCACCTGTTCGCTGGTGAAGGAGTACAGATCATCGCTCAGGTGGAGACGGGCAAAGCGCTCAGGAAGTATAAGGACAGGAATCGTCCCGTACCGCATATTAATTTTGGAACAAATTACACACTTTCCATAGGCGGGATAACCATTGAATTGATTTATCCGGGGGAGGGTCATGGCAAAGGAAACTCCATCATATATATTCCTTCACGCAAGGTCCTGATGTATGTGGATATGGCGACCCCCAAGTCGGTCCCGTTTAAAAACTTTGCCTACACAATAGATATTGCCAGTCATGTCCGCGGAATTGAAAAGACACTTAAGCTTGATTTTGATGTGTACGTTGCCGGCCACCTTCATCGTACCGGGAAGAGGGAAGAGATGAAAGAAGTGTTGGCTTATCACTACGCATCGAAGAAAGCCAGTATCGAGGCGATAAAAAAAGTGTCGTTCCTTGACGTGCGTGTGAGGACAAAAACAAAGGATGTGGAAAATTTATTCGGGACGTATCTGGACGCAGTGGCGGAGGAGTGTTACCGGATTTTAAAACCTGAATGGAAACACAGGTTGATGGGATTCGAGGCTTTCGCTCGTGGTCATTGTGATGTATGGATTTCCTATCATCGTACTCACAAGGCACCCTAGTAGCCAGCCAGGGCGAAAGGTTATTGCAGTTCCCGGTATTTTTTGATGATTTCTTTTGCATCGGCATTCGAGTGGACTGGCATGCGTCCCCCCATATGGGAAACAACTTCGGACGCGCAGTACGAGCCGATGATAGCGGATTCTTCCAGACTGTATTCTTTAGTGATTCCAAAAAGTGTTCCAGCGGCAAATAAATCACCGGCGCCTGTGGTATCGACGGCTTGTGTTGGGAACACGCCCACTTCAATTTTATCATCGGCGGGGCCGGAGGCCCATGACCCGTTTTTCCCCCGGGTGACGAACAATGTGTTGGCCATTCCCTTGAGAACATCAAACGCTTCTTGTACATCGTCAGTTTCCGCCATAGCCAGGGCTTCCACATCGTTGCAGAACAGAATGTCAACATGCCATCGGATAAAGTCAATGAGTTGATCTCTAAAACTGTTGACCACGAAAGCATCGCTCAAGGTGAATGCGACGGGAATTTTATCTTTTCTGGCGAATTCAGCTAATCTAAGCGCGGCGTTACGCGTCTCTTCACCTGTCCAAAGATATCCTTCGATATACGCCACGCCCGCATCCCTGATGATGGTTTCATCAACATTATCGGGATGCAATGCGGCGGATACGCCAAGATGCGTGAGCATGGTGCGTTCACTGTCAGGGGTGACGAGAACGACGCATGTCCCGGTGCCGCTGGCTCCGTCTCCAGGGCCTGGGAATCCTACGCCGCCGGAATGCATATCCTCGGTATAATGACGACCGTAAAGATCATTGGCGACTCTTCCCAGATAGTAGGCATTCCCTCCGAGAACACTTAACCCGTGGACCGTATTAGCCGCCGAGCCTCCCGATGATATTTTTGTGGAATGGCTCTGAAGAGCGTTTAGAATTTTTGTCTGGTCTTCCTCTGTAGACAGGGTCATGCCTCCCTTGGTCAGGGAGTTTTGTTTTATAAAATCGTCATCAACGCGAACTTCTATGTCAACCAGTGCGTTACCAATTCCTACCAGATCATATTTCATGGAAAAATTTCAGAATAAATTTGAGTTAGTAATCAGGGAATGGACTAAATATCTACGTATCGTATGTCATTCAACTGGAAAACTTCCTGAGGTATAAAACCAATTGCCAGATCTATCAATCTTTCAATGTTTTAAAACCCATCATGCCGGTCCCTTTGGAGCCATATTGAATGATCCAGAATAATTGACCGTCAGGAGTATCTTTGATCATTTCTTGACAGGCAAAATTCCTTGGCCTTGGAGTCATCCCCTTGGCTATCTTCCCCAGCCCATCACCATTTTCTCCGTGGCACTCGACACAGGCAAGAGGTTTCACGCCTTTATATAAAGCTTTTCTCCTGTAGAGATTTTTCGGGAGTAGACTTTAATGGATTCTTTTTGTTGTAGGCGCTATCTGGAGCTTGTGGAGTCTTTCGTTTTTGTGAACAATCTGCCGAAAAAGCAGGCAAGGAAAAGCCAATCACAAAAAAGAACGCAACAAGAACAGCAACCGTTACTCTGCCGAATATTTTGACTGTTATAACTTTATCTCCCTGGGAGTGAAGGTGACTAGTTGTTGGAATAGCACATATCCCATCAGGCATCAGTTTGCGGCTTGATAAACATTTTATGAATCAGAAACCCAATCAAGCCCAGGGTGGCAATATAAAATGATCCGGCTGATCCTTGCGCTATGAGTCCGACCGCTTCTTTAGCGGCTCCGGTGGAACCCAAACCCGGCGCCAGAAGAGCGGAAAATAACCAGAAAAATCCGTAGCCAAGGCTACCCAGTCCGCTCAAAAGAGATATCCCAAATTGGGCCTGTGATGGAAACTTGAGCCAGACAACGAGCAATGAAAACACAATCGCGATGACGCCCATGGCTTGAGAATGGAAGTGGGATCGCTTAACATAGATCCAGGACTTTTTGATAACCTTGTCCGCAAGTTCCTGCTTGCCTTCATATTTTTCTGTTAGAACATTAGCGGCTTTTTCTTTGAGCAGGGTTTTGATACTGTGTTCGCAGCAACCAAAGCCCAGGCCCAGCGATCCTCCGAAAAGGACAGCCATTAGCGCTAGAACCATTCCAATTTTAATATGAGTGAATTCCATTTGTCATCGCTCCAGATTATTTGTTGCTATTAGTATACAGTATAGGTTGCCATCTTCTCTCCGGTTTTTTTCGGAAATGGGGTCCCTGTTTAGTTCAGGAATAAAATGATATTTGTATTCCAGTAAGTTTGACGTTAAAATTTTTTCGATGATGAGTGCATTTTTAAAGATAAAAAGAATTTTTCTTGCTGTTTCCCTCTTTGTAGTCTGGTTGTCTCCTGCAGTGGCCCATGCGCAGGAACCAGGGTTGGCTGAATCTAATTTTGCCAATGTTTTGGACGGCATATTGGCTCATTCCTGTCTACGCAAGCAAAACGTCGGGGTCAATATATATTCTCTCGATAAAGATAAAACCCTGTACTCATTTCAAAGTAATCGCTTGTTTGCCCCGGCTTCAAACATGAAGCTGTTGACCACCGCGATGGCCCTCAAAAGAATGGGGCCGGACTACCGATTCAAAACCCGTTTGTTTGCCACAATGAGGGTCGTCGAGGAAACACTGAATGGCGATCTCTATATTAAAGGGTTTGGTGACCCCAATCTTGTGAGTGAGCAGATGTGGCTTCTGGCAAACGAACTGCGAAATCTCCCACTTCGTAAGATAGATGGGAACATCATCGCGGATGACTCGTTTTTTGATGATCAACAGCGTATCAAAACCTGGGAAAAAAAGGGTGGGGCAGAAGCCTATAATGCACCCTTAGGCGCTTTGTCATTCAATTTTAATACGGTGACCGTTCATGTTTCTCCCGGAGAAAAACCGGGTGACCGTCCTGTTGTCGTTGTTGATCCGGACATAGATTTTATTCAAATTGAGAATCGGGCGAAAACAGTTTCAAGATCAAGGCGCAGTCGGTTGATTGTCAATCGTGTGGATCGGGGGAGCCATAATCAGATCACCGTCTCGGGTGTCATATCAGTGAGCCACTCACGGGAGACTTACTACCTGAACATAACCCAGCCAACATATTACGCGGCAAAGGTCTTCAAGGAATATCTTCGCCGGGCCGGAGTCGAAGTAACAGGTGAGGCGCGAGTTGCCCCTGTCCCGGAAGATGCTTATGGCTTGTCAAATCATACATCCGTGCCGCTTTCTTTAATCTTGCGCGGACTGAATAAATTCAGTAATAATTTCGTGGCAGAACAGATTTTGAAAACTATTGGCGCAGAGCTTTATGGTCAACCCGGCACCACCGAAAACGGGCTGCGCGCTATGGAGGAATACATGCTGTCGCTGGGGCATGAATCCGGACAATTCAGAGTTTTAGATGGTTCCGGTTTATCGAGACAAAACCGGTTGAGTCCGGACCAGATTGTTTCGGTGCTTCGGGACATGTATAGCAATTTGGGGGTGTACCCGGAATTTGTTTCCGCGTTGGGAGTGATGGGTCGGGATGGCAATGTTCATAAAAGAATGAACGGTCACAACGGTTCCGAAAAAGCACGTGTGAAGACCGGGACGCTTAGTTTTATCAGCGCATTGTCAGGTTATTTTCAGTCCGCAGATGGCGAACGATTCGCCTTTTCTATTTTGATGAACGATTTGAAGTGTTCTAACGGACGGGCGTGGAGCTTGCAGGATCGTATTGTTCGTGAGGGATTAAAATTTGAACGTGAAACCAAAGGAACGGAACTTGACTGAGATTTGATAATGGCAGTTTAAGTTTATCGGCCAAAAACTTTTGCGTTTTCCTTCCTGTCTTCTTCCAGAATCTTTTTCCAGTCCCGCTTCACTATTTGAGCTTCCAGAAAATCTTCGAAAATGCTCCGCCCCAGTTCCGTTCGGTTGATTCCTTCAGGAGCGACCTGGATATCCAGTTGTGCCAGTGCCATGTCAAAGTCCTTGTCAAGCAGAGATGCCGAGTCCATACCATATTCTTTTAAAATCTGTCGGATGGTTCCGGTATTCTGATTAAACCTTCTTGCCACTTCATTAATGTTTGATGGGCGATACTGGTTGTCTGGTGCGATTCCCAAATGATAAGCACAAAACAGTTCAAACGGGTCTAACCCAAAAGTATTTGTTTTTGACTCAAGTTTATTGCTGGATCCAGATGTGCTTGGCTGAGTTGATTTTGCCGGAGCATTTTTAGGGTTGTTATGCGTCCTGTTTTGGGGTTTGTTGCTGTGACGTTTTTGGTCAGGTCGTCCTTGTTGAGTGCCGTTTCGGTTGTTTTCATTTTGCCGGGGAAATTTTCCTCTGGATTTATTGCCCGGTCGTCCAGTCCCGTTTTTACCGTTGGAGTTCTTGTTTGCCCCATCCTGATTTCGCTTGTTAACCATGGAGAGGTGAGAAGTCAATGTTGTCGCGGATGAAGAGGAAGACGCCCAGAGATGTGGCGTATGCGATCTTTTTCCATTGCCGCCCCCGGCATTCCGGTTCTGGCCGCTATTGGCGTTGCTTCGACCTTGACCATTGCCGTTTTGGCCTTGACCGCCTCTTGATGTATTCGAGTTATTGCGCCGTTGGCCATTGCCTCTGCCGGGAGGTCGTTGGTTGCTTCCGTTTTTTTTCAAAATCGTATTCCTTAATAAAAAATAATAAAAATATCAGGCAGTCAGTGATTCAAGTTGATCCACCAGGGTAGAAAATTTTTCGAGGGCTGTACGGATAGGCGCCGGAGATGTCATGTCCACTCCTGCGCCTTTCAGAAGGTCGATGGGATATTTTGATCCTCCGCCCTTTAAAAAATTTAAATAATCATTCAATTCAGCAGAGCCTCCCTCCAATACCCTGTCTGCCAGTGCGTATGCGGCGGATATTCCGGTAGCATACTTGTAAACATAAAAACTGAAATAAAAATGCGGGATACGAAAACACTCAAGGGACAGGCAGTCATCGAGAGTGGTTTCTTCACCAAAATATTTTTCAAGGAGCTTTCGGTAAATTTCCTTGAACGCATCGAGAGTCATCGGTTGATCGTTTTCTGCGGCAGAGTAAATCAGGTGCTCGAATTCGGCGAACATGGTTTGTCTGTACAGTGTTCCGCGCAAATTGTCAATCTCTCTGCAGACCAGATAGATTTTCATACTTTGATCAATATCCTGCGAAAGCAGATATTTAGTGAGCAGGGCTTCGTTGAATGTTGAGGCTACCTCGGCAACGAAGATCGTGTAATCGGCGTAAAGGTACGGTTGGTTTCGACGCGAGAGAAAAGAATGCATCGAGTGCCCTGCCTCATGTGCCAAAGTATACATGCTATTGATATTGTCTTCCCGGTAATTCATGAGGATAAATGGATTGGAATCATAACATCCAGATGAATAAGCGCCGTTTCGCTTGCCTTGCGATTCATAACGGTCCACCCAGCGGCTTTCGGTAAGCCCTTTTTGCAGTACTTTGGTGTAGCCCGGTCCCAGGAGCTGGAGGGATGTAAGAATCTTTGCGACAGAGTCATTGTATCCAACATGCCAATGAACATCTTTGACCAGCGGCACGCTGGTGTCGTAGATGTGAAGTTCATCAAGTTTCAGAATGCGTTTTCTCAGTGCGAAATATTTGTGCAGGGGTGCCAGGTTTTCGTGAACGGTGGTGACGAGGTTGTCGTAGACCTCAACCGGGATATTTTCACTGAACATGGCCTTTTCTCTGACCGATGCATATTTTTTTTCGCGGGTATAGAAAATATCTTTTTTGATGCTACTGGCAAGAAGTGACGAGTATGTGTATTGGTGGTCTGCATAGGCATCATAGAAAGTCTCGAATGCTTCTTTACGAATCCGTCGGTCATGGTTTTGCATGAGGCTTTGAAAATTGCCCTGAGTGATGATTATTTCGTTTTCGTGTTCATCGACCACGGTCCCGAGTTTCAGGTCTGCGTTGTCGAGCATTTCAAAAGCATCACGTGCCGCTCTGGCCATCTCCGCCGACGAGGCGAGAAGCTTTTCTTCCGGTTCAGAGAGCGTGTGTTTTCTAAATCTCAGTATCCGTTCCAGATGCAGTTTGTAAAACTCCAGTTCTTTATCCTGCAAGAATTCATTCATCCGGTCTTCCGGAATGGCCATGAGTTCGGATGGTATATAACTGCTGGCTTGCGCAATTCGTGTGTGCAGGCGAACTACCTTTTCAAAAGTGCTTTGGTTCGGTGCGTTGGTTTTGTCTTCGTCATTGCGAAGGTGGGCATAGGTATATAGCTTTTCTATCTTGCGGGAGATATCCATGTCAAACTCAAGGCAAGCCTTGATTCTTCTCACCGAATCCGCAAGGGCTCCCTTGAAAGACTCGTAACCGGCAATGTCTTTTTCCAGTTGATCGAAGTCTTCCTGCCAAACAGATCCCTGTGGGTATAAACCGTTTAGGTCCCATTTGGATTCGTCAGAAATATCTTTCCGAGTTACGGGTTTTGTTGTGGCTTCCATAAATAAATTAATCAAAATTTCGGGTCGTTACCCGATCTTACCGGCTGATGTCAGGAGAGTGCCTGATCAATAGTTTCCAAGTGGACATTGAGCCGGGTTTGTTTTTCAGAGAGATTTTGTTTTCTCTGGTTGTCTTTCTCGATAACCTCAGGAGGCGCTTTATCGATGAAGTTCTTGTTGGAGAGTTTCTTAACTAGAACTATGATATCTTTTTCAATTTTTTTCAACTCTTTTTCTATGCGTTTCTTTTCTTCAGCAAAATCCATCTTGCCTTCCAGTGAGACAAAGATGTCCATTCCATCGGAAACGGATGAGGCAGAAACCTTCGGTTTCTCCACTTCAGGACCTGATTCAATGAGGTTCACTCGCGCCAGAGTGTTGATGTAGAGAGAATGAGTCTCCAATATTTCAGCATGTTGAGATTGTTCGGTTCGGATCAGTAGATCGAGATTGAGACCGGGATTCAAATTCATCTCACCGCGAATATTGCGTACGCAAGTGATGACGTTGATGATTGTGGAAAAAGTTTTTTCCACTTTTTTGTCAGACTTATTTTTTTCGTACTGCGGAAAATGGGACTCCATGATGCTTCCAGACGCTGAAGGAAGTTTGCTTCGGATTTCTTCTGTTATGAACGGCATGAAAGGATGAAGCAGACGCAAGCTGGCTTCCAGCACATGGACAAGAATATTCTGGGTTGCTTCCTTATCTCTTTCTCCATACAAATGCGGTTTGGACAGTTCTATAAACCAGTCGCAGTATTCGTTCCAGATAAATTTGTAGATAGCGGAAGCCGCATCGTTGAATTTGAATTCTTCAAGCGCGTGGTTAACTTCCTTGCAAGCTTCGTTGAAGCGACTGAGAATCCACCGATGCGCGGCAGGACGTTCTGTGTTGGAATCCAACTCGCAGGTCCCCTTGTAGTCTTCCAGATTCATCAGAACGAATCGCGAGGCATTCCACAGTTTGTTGCAAAAGTTTCGGTAACCTTCGATACGTTCTTCGGCCAGTTTGATATCCCGGCCCTGGGCCGCGAATGCCGCCAATGTGAAGCGAAGGGCATCGGTGCCATATTTATCCATCATGACCAGTGGGTTGATTACGTTTCCCTTGGTCTTGCTCATCTTCTGGCCTTCGGCATCCCGGATCAGCGCATGGATGTAGACGTCACGGAAGGGGACCTCATCCATAAACTTGATTCCCATCATAATCATTCTCGCGACCCAGAAGAAGATGATGTCGAATCCGGTACAAAGCACAGAAGTGGGATAAAACTTTTTCAAGGTTTGGGTTTGCTCGGGCCAGCCCAGAGTTGAAAAAGGCCACAGAGCGGAACTGAACCAGGTGTCGAGCACGTCACTTTCCTGAATGAGATCACCCGCGCCGCAATGAGAACAAGTAGCAGGGATTTCTCGAGCCACGGTCATTTTCTGACAGGCTTGACAATTCCACGCCGGAATCTGGTGTCCCCACCAGATCTGTCTCGATATACACCAGTCGCGGATATTTTCCATCCAATCGAAATAGGTGTTTTCCCAGAACTTTGGAGTGATGCGGATGGAACCATTTTTAACAGCCTCAACCGCCGGTTCGGCCAGCGGCCTGGCTTTGACAAACCATTGTTTGGACACATAAGGCTCAACCACGGTGTGACATCGGTAACAATGGCCTACCGAATGCATGTGATTGTCGACTTTTGCCAGCAGATCCTGCTCCTTAAGATCTTCGATCAGTTGCTTTCGGCAGACAAAACGGTCCATTCCTTTATAGGCGGAACCTGCTTCATCGTTCATGGTGCCATCTGGGTTCATCACATTAATTAAATCGAGGTTGTGACGGCGTCCCAGTTCAAAATCGTTAGGGTCATGTGCGGGCGTAACTTTCAGCGCTCCTGACCCGAAAGAGGTATCGACATAATTATCGCCAATGAGCGGAAGTTCACGGCCCAGGATGGGAAGGATGAGTGTTTCTCCAATTTTGTTTTTATAGCGTTCATCTTCAGGATTCACCGCGATGGCGGTATCGCCCAGCAAAGTTTCAGGACGAGTTGTCGCGATGGTCAATGAGTCTTCGCTGTTTTTAAATTGATATTTGATGTTGTACAGATGTCCCTGAGTGTCCTTATGCTCTACTTCCAGATCGGAGAGGGCGGTATGACAGCGAGGACACCAGTTGATGATGTAATCCCCCTTATAGATTAAACCTTCGTCGTAAAGAGAAACAAAAACCTCTCGCACGGCTTTGGAAAGCCCGTCATCCATCGTGAAACGATCCCGTTCCCAGTCGAGGGATGCGCCCAGTTTGCCCAGTTGGTGGTTGATAGCACCGCCCGATTCATCACGCCATTTCCAGACGCGCTTGACAAACTCTTCACGTCCCAACTCTTGTCGGGTCGTATTCTCACCGTGCAGTTGACGTTCGACCACGTTTTGAGTGGCGATGCCCGCATGGTCGGTTCCCGGCTGCCATAAAGCGGCGAAACCCTGCATACGTTTCCAGCGGATCAGGATATCCTGAAGCGTGCTGTTGAAAGCATGTCCGATGTGCAGTGTTCCCGTAATATTTGGCGGCGGGATGACTATTGAAAACGGGACTTTGGTTGACGTTTCATCGCCGTGATGCAAGCGGTTGTCTTCCCAGTATTTGCCCCAGCGCTCTTCAACTTCTTTCGGGCTGTAAATTTTTTCTAATTGATCCACGATTGATTAAAAATTCCATGGAAACCCCTTTCCAAAAAGGAATCGGGAAATAATAAAACAGTACGCGGTGGCCTCCACCGTGCAGGATATATAAAAATAAAATGAATTTCGATTTTTAGAAAGAGACTGGATCGGAGGAACGGCTGGCGTTTCTCATACTTTTTTGATCTTGTCGATTTCTTCTTTAATGATCTCTCGCGCAATCTGTGGAGTGATTTCTCGAACTACCTCCCGCACTGACTGGGTGATGCTTTCGGAGAGTCCTGCAATTTCCTCTTCAATGGAAGTATGAAGTGAGTTTTCCAGAATGTGTTTGACGTGTTCGCCAACGACCCTGACGAAGTGCTCATCTTCCGTATCCACAGATCCGGAAAAACTTTTTAAGTGTTCATTTCTATGCGATGCCATAGCTCGGTGACTTTTCGGTTCCAGAGATGCTTGCGATAGATAAGAGAGACTTTCCTGAATCAGGTTCGGACCTGATATGCCCTTCTTTCGGGCCAGCGCCGAGGGAGTCATTTTTTCCAATAAATCCTCCGGCTCGGGAATGATGTTGTCCACCACAACCGAGGGGTCAGCTATTGGCTCTTGCCTGATACCTGGAGCCTCTACGGATTCTTCTCCCGATCCAAAGTTTACTATTTCTTGAAAGACTGTGTCCAGTTCTTCACCGATTTCATCTTCTTCCGTGGGAGCCACTTCGCTCAACTCCTCGTACTCTGAATGGACGTCTACAGGTTCGGTCATGTCTTTGAGCGATTCGACACCTTTGATCATTTCATCAAGGGCATCTTCTTCCTTTGGCGGTGATATATCATCATCCTGCGTCAACTCGGTTGCCGGGGCCGACTTAACGATTTCGTCTGCGGCTGGCTCGATAACTTCGGTGACTTCATTTTTTTGTCCAATCACATCGTCAGCCGAAAGTTCAACAGTGGCTTCAGCTGGTTCAACGGCTTCAATCATGTCCGCCTCGGAGAGATCGAAGACAGGGTCTCCTTCCTCAACCACGCTGTCAGCCGAAAGTTCAACAGCGGCTTCGGCAGGTTCAATAGCTTCATCCATGTCCGCCGGAGAAAGTTCTACCGCCGTTTCTGCGGAGTCCTTCGAAATCAAATCAACGACCTTTTTTACGATATCGTCCGATTTGAAAGGTTTTAAAATATGATCGTCCGCGCCAGACTCATTAAACAAACTTTCGTTGAAATCTTCAAAGTCACTGGCGAGCAAAAGCACCTTGACAGAATCAAATTCAGGATCGGCTTTAATTTTTTTGGACAACTCAAACCCTGTCAGGCCAGGCATATCGACATCTGCCAGCACGATATCAGGATTGAAATCGCCTATTCTCTCGAACGCCTCTTTCCCATTACTGATGCCCTCTACTACAGTACCTTCTTTTTCAAAGGCCATAGCGACGATATTCTGGATAGTGATGCTGTCATCTGCGACCAGGATTTTTTTTGCCATTGGAGGTTTTCCTTCACGAAGCCTGTGGAATGAAAAACAGGTTTTGCACTTGGCTTATCGACTGTGGAACATGCGGAAGGGGACTCGTTTATAAAAATTCCTCATCAAGTATAGCATAGTTCCAAAAACCAAATCAAACATTGAGGTCTGGTGAGTTTCCTCAAACGAGCAAAGGGTTCCAGTTATGGACAGTTTTCATAAGCTGCCTCCCCTATGCCTCTGTATGAATAAATGATACCATGTTTTCAGAGTCCATTATGAGATTCTGGGTAACTATAACCTGGAGCAAGTGGATCATGAGGAATTGAGAGTGAATTATCATTCAGCACATGAGTCTCTCCAGAAGACGAAGCCTGTAATTTGGGTCGGGGCATTGGTGTTTCTGTTGACGACGGCAGGCACGGCGTTCGCCGGATTCATACAACTGGACGGGGTTGCCGACGTTAAAACCCGATTCAGCCGCGGGTGTTCTACTATGCAGGAAGTAACCGAGCTGGCTCGTGCTAGGTCAATAGATGTGGTTGTTTTCGGCGATCAGGCTCGCGATGCTCTGGAATACGGGTTGGTTCCATTCGAACATATTATCAAGATACGAAATGAAAACTCATCTGTGCTTACTGTGGGCGCACCGGCCTACGTCTCGGAAGTTAATGACAACGACAAACAGTTTGAAGAGACCCTTCTCATTCCCGGAACAGAGGTCGCT
Source organism: uncultured Nitrospina sp. (assembly GCA_913045445.1). Taxonomy (GTDB): domain Bacteria; phylum Nitrospinota; class Nitrospinia; order Nitrospinales; family VA-1; genus Nitromaritima. The sequence goes on from CAJWQP010000006.1 coordinate 43,406, forward strand.
CCATTTTACTATTGGACTGGAAATGTTTTCAAAGGCGACCTTGTCGCTAATAATTTAGACAAACATCTCTTTGTCGTTGGATTCGAGGCACCTGAAGTTTATGAGCAGCTACCTATCCTGGACAGTAATTTTTCTCAGCGTTACCTGAAGCGACACCAGTATTTTTTCGGTGGATGTGTCGCGCTTTTTCTATTGTCCCTCGTTCCGGTGGTTAAAGGATATAAGAGAAAAATCACAGGGGTGGTGGCAGGCATTATGTTTCTTCTTGTCGTCAGCAACCAGCCATTGCGAAGTTCTCCTTTTAGCCAGTATGGCGGCGATCTGGGTGCCCAACCTTATCAGGAATTGATTGATTATGTAAATGAGAATGGCGGACTGGTTTTCTGGAATCATATGGAAGCGGATGATGGAGCAAGGCAGGAAGGACGAGTGGGTTACAACACGATGCCGCATCCCGAAGACCTCGTGCTGACTTCCGGGTATACCGGTTTTCAGTCAGTCGCAGATTTTCCGATCATGCAAATCGAACCTGGCAACGAGTGGGATCATGTATTGGGTGAGTATCTTCAAGGCCAGCGGGAAAAGCCGGCGTGGGGGTATGGCGGGAATAATTATTTATGCGAGGATGGCGAAACCAAGCTCGGTGACATTCGAACTGTATTCCTGGTCCGGGAAAAATCACGGGACAATGTACTCGATGCCCTGGCAAGCGGACGGATGTACGCTGTGCGCCAGAAGGGTGACGAACGACTCTCTCTCGATGATTTCACCGTGACCGATGTTAAGTCGGGGCAGATGGCGGCCATGGGTGAGGAACTAACCTCAAGCGATTTTCCTGAGTTGAAGGCCAGGCTCCGCTTCACAAAAGGAACCGCACAAACCGTTCGTCTGTCCATCATTCGTAATGGAGTGGAAGTAAAGCAAGAGACAGCGGCGCTTCCTTATGAACTGACCTGGCGGGATGTGGGTGTGAACAGGGAAGAAGGGCCCGTGTTTTACCGACTCAAGGTGGAAGCGGATGAAGCAAACTATCTGGTGTCTAATCCGATCTTTGTCCGCTTTGGTAAAGGAATGTCCGATCAGGTAGCGTCACTTCCGCAAAGCACGACCAAGAAATTGAGTATGGTCGAGCCTGTTAAACCCAAAGTGCAATCGTCGCAAAGACCCGATGCTCCATCGGCAAAACCTCCCGGCAAACCGGATCAGGATAAAGTGGCTCGTCCATTGGCAAGTCCGTCCAAACCTGAAATCAGGATACAGCCTCCCAGTTTAAGTCCACCAGCAGTAAAACAGCCCACCGCTCCTGCAGTGAAGGTGCCATCGGTTCCGGAAATAGCCGGTCAGCAATCGGTGGTCGCGAAAATAAATGGGGTTTCCTTGAAGACGGGTCCCGGTCCTAAATTTCCCGAGGTGGGGAAATTGAAAAAAGGTGATCGCTTGCCCCTGATCCGAAGCACCACCGTCAAATTTAACGGCAAGCCCTGGCTCGCGGTCGATGCGGGTGGGCGCAAAGCCTACGTCTGGAGTGGACTGGTCACTACCGAGTAAATTTCACGAGTTCCCACGCCATACGCATTCAGGAATATTCATTAACGGATCGGCCCTTGTCCACCCGGTATAGAAACAGGTTTTTATCCTCATTGACTTTGATGGGTTCCATGTTGCGGATGCAGAACCGGTAACAGACGATCCGCGCCGAAGGCTTCATCCGGTCCAGAATTTCCGGGAACAGCTGGTCCAGTGCCTGATGGGTGAGATAGAGGTAGATGATGTCTGCTTCGCTTACATCGAAATCGTATATATTCCCCCGATGAATTTGCACCTTGTCTGTCAGCTCCGCCGCTGTTACAAAAATTCTTGAAAGCCAGACTTTGATCGGGTCAATCTCCACCCCAGTGCCCCGCACACATTTTTCGCGTGTGGCGCCGATCAGGACGCGCCCGTCTCCCGATCCAAGATCATAGAACTTCTCACCGGGTTGAAGGTCGGCAAAATTTATAATCCGCTCAATATTTTCGTCCGACAAAGGGTGCCAGGGCGCACCAAAAAATACCGGCAAAATAACCATCGCCGCCAGTAAAAGGACAAATGCGATAAATAAAATGCTAACAACGGAAAGCATTAATATAAACCTTCAAAAAGAAAGGGTGTCTTGTGGATGGTTTTCAAATTTTGGGAAGAAAACTCCAATAATTAAGAATGATAAGGGGCCTGTCAATTGGTTGCCAACAATAAAAAAAGTTTCTTTGTCTTTTCCGCACAATTCCATTAAATACTTTTCTTTCATCACCGGCAGTATACAGAACTGTTTTTTTCATTGGATTTGCCTCGTTGGCGACATATAAGACCATAATAATCAAAGTGTTAATGCCTAGGTCATGCTCTATCACTTAAATGGTGAAATGACACCAAAAATTTTGTAACTTCATCAAATTATTGGCTTATTTATAGGTTTCAGCCTGATCGATTTTGGTTGAGAGCTTGTCCCACTCTTCTGTCAGTGATTTTTCTTCATTGGCTAACTCTGTTTGCTGGCTCAGAGCTTCCATGAGTTGAGGTTTGTTCACCGATTCGTAGATAGCGGATTCGGCGAGTTTCTCTTCCACTGCCGCTTTTTCCGCCAGCACTTCTTCCAATCGCGCTTCGACTTTTTGCAGACGCGATTTCAGCGGTTTAATAATTTTATGTTTCCTGTTTCTGTCCTCGGCTTCACGGCGTTTGCGGTCACGCTCCAACTGATTCGTGGATATTGAAGTTTCCTGAGTTACTTTAGTCGGATTCAACAACGCGGCCTCTGCCTCCTTGCTTTTGGCCATTTCATATTCGCTGTAGTTGCCGATATATTGGAGTACCTTGCCTTCGTTGACCTCCCATACCCGATTGATGAATCCATCAAGAAAATATCTGTCGTGAGAAATAACGCAAAGTGTGCCCTCGTAATCAGACAGCGCGGCGGCGAGCACTTCACAGGATCGCATGTCAAGATGATTGGTGGGTTCGTCTAATAGTAATAATGATGCGGGTGATGCCAGCATGCGGGCAAGAGACAGCCGGGACCGCTCACCGCCGGACAAGACACTTACCTTTTTGTCCACATCATCACCAGAAAACAAAAAGGATCCCAGGATCGTACGCACCTGAGTTCGCAAAAGATTTTGCGGCAGTCCGTCCATCGATTCGAGAACTGTTTTGTGAGAATCGAGTGAGTCCGATTGATGTTGAGCGTAATAGGCGCGGGATACGTTATGGCCCGGATGGATTTCTCCGGCATCGTGATCGATGATTCCCGCCAGCAGTTTCATGAGTGTTGATTTCCCCGCGCCATTTTCACCCACAAGAGCGATTTTCCATCCACGTTCAATCGTGATGGAAAAGTTCTGATAGACATCAACATCGCCATAACTTTTAGCTACATTTTTCAATTCCATGGAAATACGCCCGGTGCGAGCGGGTTGGGGAAATCGGAAGCTCACTGTTTTGGTGCGGGACATTGTTTCAACACGTTCCATTTTGTCGAGCATCTTGATTCGGCTTTGCACTTGCGTTGCTTTGGTGTTCTTGGCGCGGAAGCGTTCGACAAAGCGTTCAATTTCGCTGATCCGCCGTTGCTGGTTCGCCGCTTCCGATTCGAGCTGAACTTCCCGGTCCTGTTTCAGCCGTTCGTAGTCATCGTAATTCCCTGAGTAACAAGTCAGCGTCCCCCGGTCGAGTTCAGCGATGCGTGTGACGAGACTATTGAGGAATCTGCGGTCATGAGAGATGAGGAGGAGACTGCCGCCGTAGCTTTTTAAAAATCCTTCCAGCCATTCGACCGACTTAAGATCGAAATGATTGGTCGGTTCATCGAGTAAAAGGACATCCGGATTTCTAAGTAGTAGCCGCGCCATTTCAACCCGCATGCGCCATCCACCGGAAAATTCCTTGAGAGGTTTTCTGATTTTGTCTTCACTGAATCCTAGCCCTGAAAGAATGGCGCAGGCTTTGGGCTCGCGTTCGTAGCCGTTCATACGCTCGAAAGCATGTTGGAGAACTCCATAACGTGAAAGCGTTTCCTCGTCATGAGAATCGGAGCGCATTTTTTCTTCCACTTCATCCAATTCCTTACGGATGGCTTGCAAGTGATCGTCTCCTGAAACCACCCGTTCCAGAACCGATCCGCCGAAATCATCCAGTTCCTGTTCGAGGGTTGCCGCTTGCGCTCCTTTTCGAAGTACGACTTGTCCGGAGTCCGCCGACTGGTTTTGCGTTATGATGCGGAACAAAGTGGTTTTGCCCATGCCGTTTTCACCAACGAGTCCCACACGCTCGTTAGGACGCAAGTGAAAGTTGGCGTCTTTCAGGATTATTTTAGGGCCAAATTGTTTGTTCAGATTTTGTAAATAAATCATAACGAATTTTCAGTGAAAAAAACTATGCCCCGGTTTTTAGTTTTGGGTTAAACGCTTCGCGCAGTCCCTCACCACATAAGTTGAATGCTCGTGCCACACGGATTTGCGCTGGCAAGGATCATTTCCCTTCCTGAAGTTTTGGATTGAATGCTTCGCGCAAACCTTCGCCGCATAAGTTAAATGCGAGTACAACAAATAGAATGGAGAATCCGGGAATGAAAGTGATCCACGGAGCATCAAAAATAAATTGTTTTCCGTCAGCGAGAATATTTCCCCATGTGGCATCGGGCGGCTGGACTCCGAATCCGAGAAAACTGAGGCTCGATTCAATGAGGATGGCCGAGGCAACGCCTATGGTTGCCGATACCAGAACCGGCGCGATAGCGTTGGGAGTCATATGAATGAATATGATTCGCCACTCAGGGATGGCCTGACTGCGGGCGGCGGCAACGAAGTCCAGTTCTCTCAGCGTGAGAAACTCGGCACGGACAAATCGGGCGGTGCCCATCCAGCTGGTTAGCCCGATCACGATCATGATGTTGTAGATGCTTGGGGGTAATAGGGCAACAACAGTCAAGATAAGAAAAAATGTGGGGAAGCACAGCATGATGTCCACAAAACGCATGATGATCGTATCGACCGTCAGGAATCCGAATTTTTTATTTCCGTAATAACCCGAGATTCCTCCAAAAATTATTCCCAAAGCCACCGAGATGCCAACAGCGACAAAGCCAACCGTGAGTGAAACAGAGGTTCCTTCCAGCATGCGTGCAAATACATCGCGGCCGAGTTCGTCGGTGCCCATTAAGTATATGTTGAATGCGGGAGCGTCTTCGGCCGGGGTGATTTTGCCGGTGAAGGATGTCAGTGGTGGAAGAAACTTTTCCGGCAGACGCACTTGCTGAGGATCGAATACAACAAACCAGCGAGTGAGCGCTTTGCCTACGAAAGCGATTGCCAGAAGGACGATCAGGAATATAAAACTGGAATAAGCAGTGCGGTTGCGCTTGAAGATATCCCAGCGTTCCCTGAATAAACTGACTGCCGGTTTTAATCCTTCCGCGTCCTGCATTTCTGTAATCGTGTTCATCCCTGACTCCACTATGCTAAAACTTGATACGCGGATCGACCACCGCATAAAGAATGTCAGATATTAAAGTCCCTACAAGTACTAGGATGGCTGAAATAAAATTGAGCGTGAGTATCACCGGGAAGTCCCGCGCAAGAATCGCTTCGAATCCCAGCCGCCCCATTCCCGGCCAGGCGAAGATGGTTTCAAAAATGACCGAGCCACCGATCAACCCCGGAATGATCAGGCCAAACATGGTGATGAACGGGAGCAGGGCATTGCGGAGTCCATGCCGGTAAATGACAGCATCTTCCGACAGCCCCTTGGCGCGGGCCGTGCGGATGTAATCCTGATTAATGACTTCCAGCATTTGCGAACGGACATAGCGGGAAAGAATTGCCACACCCGCCACCGCTGACATTAAAGAGGGAATCGTCCAATGCCACACCCGGTCCATCGAACGGAACAGAAGGCCAGCGTCTTCCAGCCCGAAGGTGCGCATTCCAATCACGGGAACATTGAATGTCTTCACCATAAAAATAATGCAGATATAGGACAGGAAAAATCCGGGAATGGAAATCAATGCGTAAGCAAGAAAAGTTCCCGTCTTGTCGAACGTAGAGCCACGATTGATCGCCGCCTTGATTCCTACCGGGAATGCCAGGAACCAGGTGATGAGTGTTCCCACGATGAACAGTGGAAGCGAATTGAGAAAACGATCCCATATTTTTTTTAGTACGGGTTGGTTGTCCTTGAACGACTTCAGTTCGTCGGTGAATAAATCCTTCATCCAGTAAACGTACTGAACGTGGAGCGGTTCGTCCAAATGGAAGGCGGCGCGGATGCGCTGGATGTCCTCAGCTTTCATCCTGGGATTGGACGGGTCCACCAGACTGGGTTCTCCCGGTGCCAGGTGAACGATCGAATGCGAAATAATCGAGATAAAAAACAGCAGGACAATGCGCTGGCCGATACTTTTAATTATGAACTGGGTCATGGTTAACTTATAATTTGTGTATGGACATTTTACAGATCAGCCATTATCTCGACGACCTGCTTGATATTAAAGATATCAAGGATTCGCCTAACGCGATGAACGGATTGCAGGTTCAAAACACCGGCGATATTAAAAAAATCGGGCTGGCGGTTGATTTGTGCATGGCAACAATTGAAAAGGCCGTCGCCGCAGAGTGTAACATGATGTTTGTCCATCACGGAATGCTTTGGGGGGGTGTGCAACCGATCCGAGGGAATTTTTACGAAAAACTCTCCACGATGATGCGCGACAATCTGGGGTTGTATTCGGCGCATCTGCCCTTGGACATGCACCCGGTATTGGGGAACAATAAAGCGTTGGCGGGTTTGTCCGGACTTTCCGAGATCGAGCCGTTCGGCGAATACGAAGGGCAGAAGATTGGATTCAAAGGTCGGCTGGAGCCGATTTCGGCAACTGCCCTGGGAGCAAAACTGGAAGCGGGCATGGGGTCAACCGTCAAAGTGATCGGGTCGGGAGAGGTGAAAACATTGGGCCTGGTTTCCGGCGGCGCGGCGGATATTCTCAGACAGGCTTCAGCGGAAGGTCTCGATGCCTACCTCACCGGAGAAGGGGCCAACCATCATTTCCACGAAGCCGTGGAAAACGATTGTGTTTTAATATTGGCGGGTCATTACGCGACCGAGACTGGAGGCGTTAAGGCCGTGGGAAAACATCTTCAAGAAAAATTCGGTATCGAATCCGAATTCCTCGATTACCCCACAGGGATGTAACCGGGCAAGGCCCGGAGCCAATTTCCCGTAGGTTGTTCCTACGGCTAGCGGCAGATCTTTGTATGAGTTTTGTAGTTGCTCAATTCCCAGCCCTCCACTCATTTGAGCTTTAAGGTAAGCTGGACGGGCATTGAGCGCTTTTAAAACAGCTCGATGAATCGGGCACAGCTAGTGGTGGCGATTTTGTTTCTTGGTTTTTACCGGGGCGGTTTTGGCGTTCCAGTTAAAAAGCACAATTAAGGTGCCCAGAATTCCTAATCCAACCGGAAATATCCAATCTGCCGTGATGTTCATATGTACGCTCCTCTCTATTAAAAACTGAATCGGTATTTCTCAAACAGTTCCATTGTAACTTCGTCTATTCCTTCTTTTCTGACTTCCTGCTCGATGCGCTTGACGGCCATATCCCGAATGAATGAAATCGGAATCTTCATTACTTTCTGTGCCGCGTCGTCGTGCCACTTGAGTTCGAAGCTTGGCATATCCTGAGGCGCATCAGACTTGTTTTGTTCTTCGTTCAGTTCCTCTTCGGTCACCTCCATGCCCATGGCTTGTTTGGCTGAGGCTGGCATGATGTTGGTGAATACTTCTTCAATGATACCAGGATTGACCATCTTGTCACCACGTTCCCTGGCACGCGCTTCAATGGTTTGCTTGGCCATTCCCAGTACAAACGGAGGAACCTTTTCCATCTTGGCCAAAGCCTCTTTACTCCAGGGCATTCCGCTGGCGGGCGTGACCTCCATGTAGTTTTTAAACTTTTCGATGATGTCGTCTTTCTTCTCCGTCCGCATGGAGAGAAAGTCTTCGATTTCTTCAATCACTTCAATTTTGCGCGGACTCTGCTTCATCTTGTCCTTGGCGACATCAAACGCGCCCATGGACAACTCTTCGAATCCGAACTGTTTCACCCGCTTGGAAACCAGCATCATGGATTCATTGCGGATTTCAGTGAGGAAATCGGATTTAATATGTTTAAATCCTCTTTTAACGGCCCTTTGCACCATGAGCTTGCGAATTCCGGGGCGGACGAATTCCGGGGCGTGTTTCACTCTCTCCCAGGCATCGGCATCCCATTCAACATTGTTTTCACGGGCGTAGGGATGGTCTATACTCTCTGTTGGTGGTGTTTCATCAGTCATAATTATTTTACAGGCGATGACGCCCGTTTCACGGAGTTCTGAAATGAAATTAAACCTATACTTAAAAACTACTTGAAGCAGAATTGAATGTCAATTATTTTGGGTGGTTTCCAAACTCGGTTTCCTGAGATATAACCTTACTACTATAATGAACCGTTCCCCGATCGTATACTTTCTATTCTTATTTTCCGGAATCACAGCATTGATTTACGAGGTGGTCTGGACTCGCATGCTCTCTCTCGTGTTCGGACACACCGTGTTCTCCGTATCCGTGGTTCTGGCGGCATTTATGGCCGGACTGGGTTTCGGGAGCTATTATTTTGGCTGTGCCATTGACCGTATTTGGGAGGGAAATAAGGCGTTCAGCGAGGAGAATTGGGATGAAAACCTGCCCGAAGACTGGAAGGCACTCACTCCGCTGTTAATCTATGGCTGGATTGAGATATTGATATTTGTGTTTTGTGCCATAGTTTCACTGATTCTGTTCGAATTTTCTGTGGTCTATTCCTGGCTGAGCGCTTTTATTCCTGAATCGCTTGTGGTGCAAAACATCGTCAAGGCCGTGACGGCTTTCGGATTGATGTTTATTCCCGCATCCCTGATGGGCGCGACTCTGCCCATCATCAGCAAATATTACATTACAGATAACACCAGGTTGGGGACTCAGATGGGGATTCTATACGGTATCAACACACTGGGTGCCGCATCCGGGTGTCTGCTGGCCGGATTCTTTCTGATCGGAACCTTTGGGGTTTTGCAAACGGTATTGGGTGCCGCGGTGATGAACCTGTTCGTCGGAGTGTGCGCCATTCGGATATATCAGGAATCGAGGGGAAGCAGTTCGAGTTTACGTTTGCCGCGTTTTAAACTGCCATCATTTAAATGGACGAAGGAGCAGAAGGAGTGGATGGCAATCAGTTTTGCATGTGGTTTCACCGCGCTGGCTTATGAAGTGTTGTGGACCCGGTTGCTGGTCTTCAGCATTTCCAGCACAGTTTATTCTTTCAGCATGATGCTGGCAGTTTTTCTCTTGGGAATTACGCTGGGAAGTTTGCTCATGGTGCCTGTGTTCAGGTCAAGCCTGAATTTGCGGACGGTCCTGATATGTCTTCAGGCGGGCATCGGATTTTACGTGATCGGTTCTTTATACAACATGGAGCAATTACTTTCATCGCCATGGAATAGTTATAGCCTGCAGAACCCGGGAGTCGTGTTTGGTCGGTATTTTATGGATTCAGCGGCGCTCATATTATTACCCACAGTTGCTTTGGGTATGAGTTTCCCCATTCTCATTAAGATGATTTCCGGAGGTCACGAACATGTGGGAAGAGGAACCGGGCAAATCTATGGAGCGAATACCCTGGGCGCAATTTTTGGATCGCTTGTTGCTGGTTTTTTATTTTTGCCCGGACTGGGGTCTGAGCGGAGTTTGCTTCTTGTCGCGACATTGAACCTGATAATGGTGATGTATCTGTTTCGCACTGGAAGTTACCTGACAACAACGTTACGGAAAATGTTGACAGTGGTTTTGGCGGCGATAATTGTTGTAGTGAATATGGGCGTGCCTTCGAATTTGCTCGACCAATTTTTTATGCGTGACAGTACAGGTCGGAAAGATATCAGCAAGTTGTTGTACTTCGAAGAAGGTCTCACTGATACCGTAGCTGTTTTCGAGGACGATTACGGTATTCTGGACCCGGAAGCAAAGCGGCTGGTCACCAATGGTATTTCCATGTCCGCAGTTAATTTTATTGCTTCGCGGTATATGAAACTGCTGGCGCATATACCCATCCTGTTGGTAGAAAATCCGGAAGATGTTCTGGTCGTTTGTTTTGGCACGGGGCAAACGACGGGAGCCGCAGGGGTGCATCCGCACGTGAAATCGGTCGACAGCGTGGATTTATCAGAAAGTGTTTTCAAAGCTGGTCATGTTTTTGCGTCACACAACTATTCCGCTCTCGATAATGAGAAGATCAACCTTATCCTTCAAGATGGAAGGAACCATTTGCTGACCTCTCGAAAAATGTATGACGTTATAACCTCCGAGCCGCCGCCGCCGCGTACCGCGTTCACTGTTAATCTTTACACCCGTGAATATTATGAGTTGGCGCAAAACCATCTGAAGTCCGGCGGCATTATGACGCAATGGATTCCACTGCACAGTCAGGGAAAGGATGAAGTGTTTATGCATTTTAAAACTTTTCTTTCCGTGTTCCCCCATGCCATGGCCTGGATGCCGGTTGCCAACGAAATAATCCTCATCGGATCGAATAGCCCGATTGAGATGGACCTTGAAAAGCTGAAGGGGCGTTTTTCTGATCCAATTGTGAGCCGCGCCATGAAGGAAATACAGGTTCCGGATGCTCTTTCATTTCTCGGCAATATTTGGTTTTTGGAAGACCAGATGAATGATTTGTCTCTGGGACAACCCGTGATAACCGACAATCGGCCCGCGATTGAATTCTATCTCGACCTGGGGAAAGTGATAGGCGTGTATGGACGCGAAGACTTTGTGTTTACGCGGGCACCCTTCAGGAAGATTGTGGGCCGCATTTCTGGCATGACTTACGATGACCAAAAAAACCTGGAAACCATTTACGATGCGATGGATCTGTACCAACGCGGGGTCATGTATGGTAATCGTGAACAGCTTCTGGAGGCCTTGGTCAAATTGGGAGACAATGATCTGGTGCGCTACCATTTGCAGGCCGGGACGAAACAGGTTTCTGCGTTGATTAAGGAGGTGAGTACCAATCCTGCTAATTTAGAAGCTTTACTTAATCTGGGTCATGCGTATTATCAGATTGGTGAATATGAAAAAAGTTTTGGAATCCTCCAGATTGTTTTAGAAAAAGAAGCCGCAAACTCATTTGCCAACCTGTACTCGGCTTTAAACCTGATGGAACTGGGAAGGCGGGAGGAAGCGAAAGCTTTTTTTAAAACTGCCAGCAAGAATAACCGTGGTCAGTTTGGCTCTGTCATGCAGGAATTCGCACTGGTTGATTTGCATGCCAAGTTGGATGCCGACCCTAAAAATCCGGGTCTGCTCAATGCGGTGGCACGGTTTTACAATATTAAAAAGGAATACCAGAAATCGCTGGATTATTCTTTTCAAGTTTTAGAGAAGGAACCTCTGAACAAGCAGGCACTGCAAAATATTGTTTTTGGTTATCGCGGCAGGGGAGAGCCTGCGGAAGTGTTGGACTACGGCAATCGCTACGCTATGGTGGACCCTGAAGACATCAATTTGCAATATATGATGGGGGAAACTTTTGCGAAGACCCTTCGTTGCGGACAGGCGGTTCCCTATTTACAGCAGGTATTGAAGAAGGACGATACCTACCGTAATACCCAGTCTCTATTGAATGAATGTCTATCCCGAGAAGTGCAAGAAGAGGGCGCAGGTAACTAGGAGGCCAGTTTTGCCGATTCAAGGGGAGATTTAAGAGGAGAGTCGATGTGTTTTTCGCTTGCGGTGCGGAATATTTTAAGTAAATGTTCTTCTCCGTCAGTTTCTGTGGAGTCGGCGAGACGGTTTACGATTTTAACCATTTCCGGTAATACTTTTTTGAACGCATCGACCAGACGTGGTTCGAAGCCTGTTCCTTTTTTCTCCTTCAACGATTTCTATTTTGGGCCTTTTTTAACTGATCGATGACCTCGGACCCGTTTACATGCGGTATATTCAAATCCAGTAAAACCAGATCCGGGCGATATTCATCGTAGGTCGTTACCGCCAAACGGGAATTGCTGATACTCTTTATATTATTGAATCCGCTTCCTTTTAAAACACGTTCCAGGATAGCAATATTCCCTGACTCGTCATCAATGATCAGAATCCTTCCGTCGGCCACTTCCCTTTTTGCCATCATAAGAATTCATATTCTGACCCATTGTTTCTATTGGCTAAGCCATATTTACATTTACAGGCAATACCATTATATTAAATATAGTCCATTGCTTAAATTGTCAATATCTAAAGGTGTTTTCAGTAAAAAAATGACAGACAGTGATGGGGGGGGGTAGATGCTTTTACTTAAAGTCATTTCCAGAGCTTTAAACGCTTGAGTATTGAACCCAAAGCATTTGTAATTTTTCCCATCAAGTATTTCGGCCGGGCAAATAATTTGTCGTGAGTTTCAAATAATAATTTCGGGATATTCAAATTCTCAGGACAGCGGGGGAGGCAGTCTCCGCATTCTGTGCAATGGAAAGAAAAAGTACCGGGAAACCAATGTCCCTGTCCTTCAAGCATGTTATAGCGGAAGCGCCCGTAATCTATCATGTCATAACCTTCGAGGAGGTTTCTGAAGCGGAGGATTTCTGGAATATTTATATTTTCCGGACAGGGCATGCACTTATCGCAAAGAGTGCATAGGCCATGGACTCTTTCCAGTTGAGAATCCATTTTTTGTTTGATCCCTGAAAACTGCCGATTGGAGTCTTTTCCCTGAACCAACAGAGCCAGATTCTGGGAGAAATGTTCTGGCTCGTGCATGCCCATGCTCAATGTCGTGATCTGGGGATGAGACAGACAAAATTTACCGTTGAACTGGACCGGGGTATCAGGCTGGCAAAGCTGTTCGACTTTTGCCGAAGGCTTCCATAGCATCCCCCCTTTCTCATTGGGAGAAATGATAAAAACGCCCATATCCATTGCATCGGCTAATTGCACGGCTGGGAAATTACGCTGGAAAAAATAGTAATAATGAAGATTGAGGAAACTGAATAAATCCGTTCGCATAGCTTCTAATATGATGTCAAGCGGACCATGTGTTGAAAATCCTATATGACGAATCAAACCTTCATCCTTCAGTTTGTGTAATGTTTCCACTGGTCCATTTTTTTGCACCGCGGCGTTAAGCAGGTCTTTGTTGTTGATGCCGTGCCACCCGTAAAAATCTACATATTCCAGTTGGAGCGCATTGAGCTGTTCTTCGACCAGTTTACGGGTATCGTCACCGGTCATAGGCGCCCCCTTGGTCATCATCTTGTACGTTGTTCGGGGAACGTCCATTTCCTTCAGGGCGCGACCGAATAGATGCTCGCTTTTCATGTAGCCGTGGGCAGTTTCAATATGATTGATCCCTAAATCCAACGCCATGCGCGTTGTGGAAATACAATGTTGAATGGACTCTTTGGGCAGGTGATTTCGTGGCGGACTCCATCCGTATTTAAATCTCATTCCCCCAAGTGTGATGACGGAAATTTGTTCTTCGGTTTTTCCAAATCGCCTGTATTCCATGGGAGGGTAAGAGTTCATGGGTTCTCTGTGTATGATTACTTTTGTTTAAGATGAACTTCGGATTCGAATGGCCCACTAAAATGCTATTGCTTCAATATCATAGGAAAAATGAAAGGTATCGTATACAATAATAAAGTTGGCACGAGAATTTGCCATGTGTTATTTCCCCTGATATTTTATTTGTTGTTTTATGTCGACTTTTAAATTCCTGCATTGTTCTGATTTACACATTGATAGTCCTTTCAAAGGATTATCCTCGGTGTGCTCTTCTCAGGCTGAACGATTTCGCAACTCGACCCATCTCGCCTTTCAAAATGTTATCAAGCTTGCTCTCAAGGATGATGTTTTTGTGAATTTTGATGATGACCGTAACGATCAGATGATTGGTCTGGTACAGCATTTTGCCAAATCACGACAAGTTGTGGTTCTCACTTGTCATAGACGTATTTTTGAAGAGTATTCCTCCAAAGGGGCCAACCCCGTAACTGTGGGATGATGGTGCCCTGAATGGAAATTTTCATGAAATATATACGGGTATTTCTATTCGCAGGTATTATTGCTTTTCTTTCCCCATATAAATCCTTTGCAAATTCTCAGAACACTTTTAACCAACTGATTCTCGCTAAGAGTTCTTTGGAGTCCAGATTTAATGTGCAGTCTGTTGAATGTTTTCCGTTCAAAGAGAACATTGGTTTTACTGAGGACCAGATTCCGCTCATTAAGAACTGCCTTGCGGGAGTTCGACTCCTAACATCGGCGTTGGATAGTGTGGTAGACCCAGAAATTCATACCGTGGGTATCAGTACGCGTTTCCTGAGGACTGGTGGATTCAACACCGTGTTGATTCCGTGGAACGCCTCATTGCCGGAGACAGTCGCTTTTCTGGAAAATAGATTATCAAAAGAAAAGCAGGGTCTTTTCCTCGCCAAAATTTCTACGCTGAAAAGAAAAATAAATTTAAAACTAAGGATCCCTTCCCTTTATTGTTCACAGCGTATTTCTAACGAGCAGTGCATGGCGGGGTACGAGAGTTTGTCGTCAGTTGAGATGCCTCCCGGCGCTAAACCTGTCCGGTGGAAGGAAATTGTGTTGGATAATGAACGAGGGCTGGGTGAAAATTCGCATTCATATCGGATTAATTACCATGCTTCCTCGGAAGAAATGTTTGCAATTCTTCTGATGGATCCGCAAAAGGAATGGTCATTTCGCAAGAGAATGTATGATGATATCAAGTCAAAGTTTAAGGGAGCCTTTGAGAAGCGACTTCAGGTTGCTACTTATTTTTGCTCAACGGAATTAACGGTTAAAAATTGTCTGGAGGGAATAGCCAGTTTGTCTCAGGCCAGCGAAAGGCAGGTTATGCGAATGAAGGCCTGGGGTGAGGTGGTCATCGATGAATACAATACATTTATCAAAGACGATTTCGACGTTTCGATCAGGTTTGATTTGCCAACGGATGAATTGGTGAGTTATTTTTCATCTAAGGAGAACCGGGCAGAAGCAACCGAAAATGCGGTGCTTGTGGAAAAACTTGAAAAGCGCACGTTGAATAATCCGAGCGGACTCCGTGCCGTTTGTGACTTGGATGGGATGCGCTCAAGATTGTGCGTGGGAGCTTTTAAAGATTTTATCAGTTTTGTGTCAAGTCATAGAGACTACAGGGTAAAAGAGCCGTGGGAGAGTGTGATGTTTATTGATGGAACACAGCTTGCCCGGGTTAACTTCGCTTTGAATTCACCGCCCCGTCATTCATATATCTATATCGATGCCGCGAGTGGTGCCGAGGAACTGCAAACTCACCTGATGAGGTTTGGGAAACAATAGGGTTTGAAGTATATGGACAAGCCCTCTCGCTTAAGGCTGAGAACCGTTGTGTATGGAAGAATTCTAGGGTTTTTTAGGGTTTCTTATAAATCTTTACTAAAAAGTAAGTTTTTTAATTCAAGGAGGAAGGTGAGTAACAGATGATGGAAGACTCAATTTATATAGGAGTTGCTTTTATTATTGGGGGAGTCCTTGTGTGGCTCTTGTTTAAACTAAAAGGTGGTGAGGGTAATATCCTAATCCAAAACCAACTAAAAGATATTAGAGATGTTCTTGACCGAAAACTTGGTGAATCCCATGAATCAATGAGAACACAGATCGGTGAATCAAACAAATTAATCCGTGATATTACTTCCAAAATGACCCATTTAGAAGGTACTAATGAAAAAGTCCTAAACATAGCGGATCAGTTAAAGGTCCTTCAAAATACTCTATTAAATCCTAAACAACGTGGTGTGTTGGGTGAAGTTATTCTTGAATCTGTTCTAAACAACGTTCTTCCCAGTAAGCATTTTGAAATGCAATATAAATTCAATGATGGTGAAATCGTTGATGCTGCTATTTTTATGGGTGACGTCAATTCGAGAAAGATTTTGCCTGTAGATTCCAAATTTCCTCTCGAAAATTATAACCGGTTTGTTAAGGCATCCGACAAAGTCGAGAAAGCAAGTCTAGAAAATGAATTTGCAAAGGATGTTAAAAACCGAATCAATGAAACGTCGAAGTATGTCCGCCCGAATGAAGGTACCTTCGATTTTGCGTTCATGTTTATTCCCTCTGAAGCCATTTATTACGACCTTCTAATTAACGATGTTGGTTCAGGAAGTTCTAGTCGTGATCTGATTAATTATGCTTTTGAAAAGCAAGTTATTATTGTGGCTTCTACCTCTATGATGGCATACCTCCAAACCATTCTGCACGGACTAAGGGCATTACAAATTGAGGAGTCAGCCAAAGAAATTCGTTCTCGTGTAGAAGAACTCGGGAGACATATAGGCAGTTATGATGAGTATATGCAAAAACTAGGAAAATCTTTAGGAACAACTGTTAACCACTACAACC
Source organism: uncultured Nitrospina sp. (assembly GCA_913045445.1). GTDB lineage: Bacteria > Nitrospinota > Nitrospinia > Nitrospinales > VA-1 > Nitromaritima. The sequence continues at coordinate 59,903 of CAJWQP010000006.1, forward strand.
ATGCTTATAAAGAACTAAACAAGATTGACAAGGATGTCCTGCGAATAACCGATGATTCAATTGGTATTGAACCTGAAATTGTCGACAAACCTCATTTAGATGAATAGACGATAAGAGGTAGAAATATTGCTAAAAATAATAAAAGTTCTAAAAAAAATATTTTTGATTATCTTTTTAATTATAACCGGTGCGGCGTTAGTAGGGCTGATAAATCGTTCTCCAAATGCGGGTGGGGGTGTTTTTGCAACTATATTATCTAGTATACCCTTTGATGGTTAGACAATTAAAGTGGTGGGACGGGACGGAATCGAACCGCCGACACGAGGATTTTCAGTCCTCTGCT
>CAJWQP010000007.1 GCA_913045445.1 uncultured Nitrospina sp.
GTTTGGAATCTGTACTGTTTCTGGTGCTGGCGGTCGATACCCAAGGCTCGACTGTCAGGCTTTCCCTTTCCAGCGTTTAACATCTTTCATGAATTTTCGGCGATCCATATCACCGTCCCAGGGGAAAATATCCATCAAAGGTTCCAGGGCGTAATTCGATCTGTCTTCGGGAGGAATTTCAAATCCGCCGTCAGTGACCCGGTAAATATTATTAAACGTCCGGTAATTTCCGCACAGGGTCACATAGTCCCACGATGTGCTTCCCTCTATCAAGGCGCACAATTCAGACGAAGAAATACCCTCGTAAAGGTTAATTTTTCCAATATCACCTTTATGAAGCTGAGGCTTATCAGGACTGGCAAAATCTATGGACCATGGCTGGGAACCTTCCTGCCCGAACACTTCCAGTTGATAAACAATCTGCCAGTGTTGCCAGCCGCCCAGCAATTCACTGTTTAAAATCCGCTCAAGCAAACAGTTTTCAATAAAGTTTTCGACCACCTTCATTTCTCTTTCATGCTCCGCCAAATCAATGGTTTGAGATTTTATAGCAGGAACCTCCATAACAGGTTTGAATGTCGCCAGATGGCTGTCATCCTCCTGCATGCGTACAAAGTCCGAGGACTGCTTTTCGATACGAACCCCGTCCTTTGTGATATGTGCAACATCTCCGTGTAAAAACGACTTGCATGGCACTTCGGGGCAAAAACCCTCAAGGTCGCGGATAAACTGTTCTATCGTGGTCGGGAACGAATATTTATTCAGGAAACCGATTTCGTCTCGATACCGAAAGAAAGCGGCCCCCGGAACCACCATTTTGGGGGCAAGGGTCTTTACAGCATTTAAAAATGTGCAGTATTCATTTAAAGGCAGCTCCGTCTGTTTATGATATGAAAAGTTCCCTTCAATCAGAGGAACGAAGCGGACATGGGCAAAATCTATCTGGCCATAAAGTTGCCGGATGCTTTCAATGATCTCTGGACTTACGAGAGTGTCCACCTGGTTCCAAATAGTCACTTCGCCATCATTCACAATCAGCCCGTGCTCGGGATAATGGTCTTCCGAAGTGCTCAACTGATTGCGCGAAGGAGTCGGTATCAATGTCACATCCTTAACCTTTATCGACTCGAAATCTTTAACGACCTTTATATTTTTAAACTCCAGTTCATTGAGAACATCGAGAAGAAGGCTGTCCGCAGGCGCAAGAATGATCGTATCCGGCGTGATGATTCTCTCATTTCTCGCAAGATAAGCCAGAGTACGCACATCGAAATGGTCCTGATGCCGATGGGAAATATTAAGGACATCGACCGGTGGCACCTTTTCCCTTTCCAGAACGATGCTGGGGCACAGAACCTGAAGTTCCTCCCACTGGTATTTTGACCAGACCGGATCGGTCAGTATGGTTGTTTCCCCGGATTGTATGAGCAGGCAGGCATGCCCGACCAAAGTCGTCTTGATCATTATTTCAATTCCTGATTCTATTGAGAGGAATGAGATTAACCGAATGGAGCAAGCAGTTCAAGTCACAGTTTCCGGGACAGGCTACCAACTTGAAAACTACAACCGCCGTTGCCGTACTGGCTCAACGTTATTCTTGACGTAGAGGTCTGGAAGGTCGTTGGTCCCGTTGTGCGTGATATAGAGGAAAATATGTTCGCGGGCATTGATCCGCATCGCCCAGGGCTCGAAATCGTTTTTATAGAAACTTTCATACCGCCCCATGGCCTCTTCCACAGTCTGGCCAGATTCGGGCGTGTAATAAAAGTCCAGCGCAAAATCGTGTTCTGGAATATCTTTAATTTCCAACTTCAACTCATCCACCATTTTCATCACCGGCGCGTGCTTGTATAAAACGAAAAAGTACATCTCGGCAGAATGGATGATGTCCTGATTATCGAGCAGGAACTGCCGGGTGTCCCCAGCTTCTTCCCCCGTCTCGGTGGGAAATCCATAAAAAGCCATGACGTGACTCCAGATGCCCACCCGCTTGGCTTCGCTGAGGTTGGTTATGGCGGCGGCGATATTGGTATCCTTTTTCACCAGGTTGATCACACGCTGATTGGCAGACTCCAGCCCGAAGTAAAGCGAGCGACACCCCGATTCCGCCGCGCGATCCCAAACCTCAGGATCCAGCAGACTGGACTCGAAACGAATGAGCGTGGTCCAATAGATATCAAGCTTTTTCTTGATCATAATCGGCGGAAGTTTTTTAAACAACGCCGGGGGAAATGATTCATCGGTAAACAGAAAATGTTTCGCGTTGCATGTTTTCTTAAGATATTCCAATTCCTCAACGATCTGGTCGGCGTGTTTGGCTCGAAACCGGTCAATATAACCGGCTCCGTGGTCGCAAAATGTACACTTGCCCCAATAACATCCGCGAGTACCCAGATACGGGACCAGGCGCTCCGGCGAAAAATATTTCTCCCACGGAATACCATCGAAATCTGGCGGCGGCAGTTCGCTCACTTTCTCCTGATAGGTTTCATTAACGCGTATGCTTCCATTTTCTTCACGATAAATCAGATTGGGAACATCTTCCATCTTGCGTTTACCATCCAACGCCTCCGATAGCCAGACAATCGGGTGCTCCCCTTCGTAACAAATCATAGAATCGAAGGCCTTACCGAAAAACTTCTCCTTCTTGGGAAATTCATCGCGCAAGCGGGTGATGATGTTACCGCCAACCGTCACATGAATATCAGGATACTTCTCCTTGATAAGTGTTGAAAAAGTTATGCCAGACATGAGTTGAACAGGCGTGCCTATGGAAATGCCGATGAGGTCCGGTTTCTCATCTTCTATTACCGGAAAAACCAATTGTCGGCAGATATCCGCGTATATATTGACCGTGTCATCATGCGGCGCCTTTAACAAATCATCGGAAACCCATGAACGATAAACATTCAGGTTGCTTTCTACCGGATAAAACTGGATGTCTGCTGGATGATACGCGGCGGAGACATAGCCCATCACTTCACGAAAAGCATTCAGCGACCATTCGGCCTTGGACACAATATAAAAGTCTGGTCCACGCATGATCTCCTTGGCCTTCTCAACGGCCTTGATGTGATGTTCGAGATCGACAAAAGTGTACTCCTTGAGCATCCCTTTAATGTCCCTCTCTTCCGGAGTGATCGAGCCCATCCTCTGCTTTTCTCTGAGATCGCGCAGGCGATTTTCGATGCGCCCTTTGACGAACAAGAGAAAACCTCGCGTGAAAATATGATCATACATCTCCACATTGATGTCTTTTTGCACAACATCGATCCCATTTTCACGAAGCACGGCTGTGAGACTGGGAAGTGCCAGGTAAGGCGCGGTAGGTACCCATTCCGGAGGAAATAACAGTAAAACTTTTTTCATAACTTATAAATTATATTCGGCGGTGAATAGCAATCCACCAGCGAATCACTGATTATTGTTGAGCGAATATGAAACATTAAACCCCAAAGACACAATAAACGCAAAAGAAACCGGGAGACTTCCCGAAAAAACCTGCTTGTTTTTTTTGTGATTCCGGCGAACTTGGTGGTAAAATAAACCCATTCTAATAAAATTGACTTCCAGCTTTTCTCTGTAGATAGAGATTCCTTGTCCACACGCGGAAAGCCGAGCCATTATATCGAACCCGGTCCTCAGGAGATTATTAAATACCATGTCTGCTCAGCAACCCAGCAATGAAATCATAGCAAAAATAATACTTGATGAAGCAAACCTGACATTTTGTGAAACGGCGGAACGTAAAGACAAACCTGGCGAACGTAATCTGGATGGCTCGGCCTGGGACGAAGGAAAAATGGATGGTGAATTCGACGAAGAGGACTATCAGCGTATTCTTGAACTGCAATTAAAATCCGTCCGCATTTGCGATGAAAAACCGGAGTTGGAAGAGAAAACCGCAGGAATGTTTCAAGGTGTTACCGAAGAAAATGCCAGCGAAATAATTGAACAGATCAAACAACATCCAGACATCCTTGAATTGGCACGTATCGCCGTTACTATTTTTATTCTGCGCTTCCCATCCGTTCAATCTTTTGTCAACAAGGGACACCCGCTGGTTTTGGCAACCGATGAATATATGCTGGAAAATTCCAATGCTCAAAACTGGCATGACTATAAATTCATCGCCGATGAATTTGGATGGCAATAAACACTAACTTCTTCCAGAAAACTGATTACAGGCTTCCTTAATTAAGTCATGGACTTCCGGTATCGTCTCGCAAAAGAAACGTTCAAGAAAAAAAAGATCCCGCAGAAAAGGGTGACAGGAATGGATAGCATCAGCCCTGACCAGCGCGGCAACGAATCTTCGCAAGAAATCAGCCCACTGAGTCTGGATAAGCAGACCATCACCCAGCAACCGAAACCTCCTGAGGAAGAAAAAGAATTCTCTCGGCGCGACCTCTTCTCCTTCGGGCGCTTCATGGACTCCGCCGCGGAACTGGATGTCAAACCCATTGAAGAGAACGACGAAGAAACCGAGGAGCAGGAACTCGAAGAATCCCTGCAACTCGATGAATCAGCAGAGGAGATCATCGCCGAATCGGATGAAGACTCTCCCCCGGTGGAAAAGAAAGGATTTTTCAAGCGACTCATTTCCCGCTTCCGACCCGGCCCCAAACCCGAAGCCGCCGAACCCGCATCCGATGAACCCATAGCCGCCGAAGTCGATCAGGTCGAGCAAACATCTTCACTCAAAGAAGTGACTGAAGAAGTAGAAGAAGTTGTCGTAGAAGAGGACGAAGTTGATCCGGAATATGACCGACGCGGACTCATCAAACAGGGGGTCCATTTTTTCGCCAAACCAGCGATTGAATCCGTACAAGGCAAAATTGAAAAAGTCAATGAAACGGTCGACAAGTTTACCCAGAGGGTCCCGCTCATTCGACCACCCGGAGCAATCACCGAACGACAGTTCTTGCAGGATTGCACACGCTGTGACAAATGTATCCACGCATGTCCTAAAGACGCAGTCGTCAAAGCGCCTAAAAAATTCGGATTCCTAGTCATGGGAACGCCCTACATCGATCCCAAGAAAAATCCCTGTGTCATGTGCGATGACCTGCCTTGCATTTCCGCCTGTCCCGACAGTGCCTTGTTACCAGTCGACAGTCCGACCGATGTGAATATGGGGTACGCCATCCTCGATAAAAAGAAATGTCAGGCCTACGGCGCCAGTTTCTGCCAGCAATGTGTCATCGACTGCCCCATTCCCGGTGCCATCACACAAAATCAGGACCAACAACCCAGGTTCCACAAAAAGATTTGCACCGGATGTGGTGTCTGCGTGAGTTCGTGCAGTACGGTTAATATTCCGGTCGCCGTCAAGATAAAACCCCTTATGGTGATCGAACAGCAAATCCGTAAAAAAGAACTGGAAGAAGAACAGGCTCGCTATGAAGCTGAGAAAAAACTGCAAGAACAAAAAGACCACGAAGAAGAACTCCGCGACCAGGCTGAAGAGGCCGGTGTAGCTCCAGAGCAGGAAGAAGATCATTAGCCGTGGGGGCAATAGCGGACCGTTAACTTGCATTCTCCTCGGCCTGAATGTTACCGAGAGGGCAAAAATCCTTGGGGTAGCCCGGCCCACCCTGTCCAGAGTTATCAACGGTAAATCATCCATATCACCGGAAATGGCAATCCGACTCGCAAAGGCTTTCGGGAGTACGGCTGAAACATGGATTAAAATGCAAGCGACTTACGATCTCGCCCAGACGGGAAAATGCGCAAAACAAATCAAAGTCAAACGTTACAAACCCGGAAAATCCAAGCTTCACTCCCAAACGATGGTAAATCTCTAATCGGCGTCAGACCGAGCGGAATCCCCTTGCAAATCCCCCCTATTTTCAGTATCTTGGTTGGTCTTTTGATGGCTTCCCAACTTTAAATTTAATGGATATATGATGCAACGTACGCACACCTGTGGTGAATTGACAGAAAAAAACATCGACCAGGTAGTCGCCCTTTGCGGGTGGATACACACCCGAAGGGACCATGGAGGGCTGATCTTTATTGATCTATGGGATAAATACGGCCTCACCCAGGTGGTGCTCAACCCGCAAATCGATCAACTGGCCCACCAGGAAGCCCAATCATTGCGGGGAAACTTCGTCATCTCCATAGTGGGAAAAGTGAGGGCTCGCCCCGATGACATGGTCAACCCAAAACTCCAGACAGGAACCATCGAGGTTTATGTCGATGAACTCGAAATATTGAATCCATCAAACACCCCTCCCTTTTCAGCATGGGAAAATCAGGATGTCGGCGAAGTCACCCGACTCAAACACCGCTATCTTGATTTGCGAGGGGACGAACTGCAAAAGAATCTCGCGCTACGCTACCAGATCACCCGCACGGTGCGAAACGTTCTGCACGATGAAAAGTTCATGGAGGTAGAAACACCTGTCCTGACCAAGAGCACTCCTGAAGGAGCGCGGGACTACCTGGTCCCCAGCCGTCTCAATCCGAAAAAATTCTATGCCCTGCCCCAGTCGCCGCAACTGTTCAAACAGTTGTTAATGGTATCGGGCATGGATCGGTATTTTCAAATTGTAAAATGTTTTCGTGATGAAGACCTGCGCCTGGACCGACAACCGGAATTCACACAAATCGACATGGAAATGTCGTTCGCTGATGAAAAACAAATCTTCCCGCTCATAGAAAATATGATCGCTTCCATATATAAAGAAGCGCTGGGAGTAGAAATTGAAACTCCGTTCACAATTTTGAAATATGTCGACGCGATCAACCGCTTTGGATCGGATAAACCCGATCTTCGGTTCGGACTCGAAATCGTGAACGTGAGTGAAGAAGTGCAGGGCGTCGGATTCAAAGTTTTCGCGCAAGCGCTGGAGTCGGGCGGACAAGTCAAAGCCATCAATATCAAACAAAGCACCGACACTCTGTCGCGCAAGGCGCTGGATAACCTCACAGAAGTCGCTCAAACCTACGGTGCAAAAGGGATGGCCTGGATAAAGATTCAGGAAAACGAACTGCAATCGCCCATCGTCAAATTTTTTGAAAAAGAAATGCTCGACCGTCTCATCGCAAAAGTAGACGGCAAGCCCGGCGACACCATCGTCTTCTCCGCCGATACCCCGAAAATTGTAGCCGACTCACTGGCCAACGTGAGATTGAGCGCGGCAAAACTGCTCAACCTGATAGACGATAAACTGATCAAACTGGCATGGGTCACCGAGTTTCCGTTGGTAGAATACGATGAAGAAACTAAACGACACACAGCAATGCATCACCCCTTCACCGCCCCATTGGATGAAGACCTCGATAAATTTGAATCCGCGCCCGGAGAAATAAGAGCGCGAGCTTACGATTTAGTATTGAACGGAAATGAAATTGGCGGCGGAAGCATACGTATTCACCGCAAAGCAGTTCAGGAGAAAATGTTCAAACTGCTCGGCATCGACAACGAAGAAGCCGGATCAAAATTCGGATTCCTGTTAGACGCCCTGCAATACGGCGCGCCGCCACACGCCGGGATAGCGTTCGGACTCGACCGCATCGCCATGTTGCTGGCAGGAGCACCATCAATCCGGGAAGTCATAGCCTTCCCCAAAACCCAGAAAGCCACCTGCCAGATGACACAAGCCCCCTCCGAAATAGACCAGAAGCAACTCAAAGAACTAAAACTAAAATACGACCTCAGCTAGGAACATAGTTCATAGTTTTTAGTTCTTCAGGTTTTGTAGCTACCCGATTCCCAGTACCCGGTGCCTCGTCAAAGACCCCTTTTCATGGGGCAACGGGTACTGGGAATCGGGTAGCTACAAATTAATCCCCTTTATCAATGATGGTGCGTACCGTCATGGACATGGCCGTGGGATAACTCTTCCTCCGTTGCGCCGCGTACTCCGAGAATTTCCACGCTGAAGTGGAGGGTTTGACCAGCCAGCGGATGGTTGCCATCCACATTGATCTCGTCATTTTCAACACTGATGACGGTGAAAATCTGCCTGTGACCGTCCATTTCCGAAGCAAATTGCATGTCGGGTTTGATATCCGCATCTGCCGGGAAGTTGGCACGGGGAATTTTTAACCGGAGTCCGGGGTCATCTTCACCGTATCCTTTTTCTGGCGGAACGGTCACATCAACCTTACCCCCTATAGCCAGTCCTTCAATCGCCTCTTCCAAACCCGGGACAATATTTTTCGCCCCGTGAAGATAGTTCAAAGGCTCTTTGGCATCGGCACTATCCAGCACCTCACCTCCGGAATTTTTCAGGGTATAGCCCATGGTCACAACATCATTTTTTTTAATCACAATTCACTCCCTGTAAAAAGACTTCAGATTCTATTTTATACTAAATCATCAATAAAGAATGTTTTTCTCATTGCTAATTTTTTCCGCGAGTTCTTCGACAAACAATTCCAGGTACTGTGGGGAAGCGGCTGAAAGATGTGGTTGAATGAGAACATTTTCCATCTCCCACAAGCGCGACTCTTCCGGGAGCGGTTCGACTGCAAAAACATCGAGGTAGGCCCCTGCCAGTTTTCTGTTTTCCAGCGATGTCACCAAGTCCTGTTCATTATACACATTGCCCCGCCCCACATTATACAGATAACAGCTGGCAGGAAGTTTTTCCAAAAGCTCCTGTGTTATCAGGCCTTTAGTTTCAGCTCCGCCGGGAAGCGCGAGTATAAGATGATCGGTCACTGCAAAAACTTCGGAAATTTTATCCGCCGTCACAATACGATCACCCTCTGCAAAGTAATCAGGTACTTCAGAAGAAGTCCTTTTGATTCCAGTGATCGTACAGCCAAACGGTTTGAGAAATTTACCTATACTTTGCCCTATCTTGCCGAAGCCGAGAACCGTTACCCGGCTCCCCTTGAGAGATCCGAGTTTATCGGCCACCATCATCCGCGCCCATTTCTTCCGCGACTGCATTTTCTTGGAAAAGTTAAATGCCTTCAAAAAATAAAAAATTGCGCCGACAACACTTTCCGCTATCATCGGCCCGTGAAAAGACCCGTGTGAAACCACAACCTTGCTCGCTGAACTCGCTGGTAGATTGATCCAGTCGTTTCCCGCCGCCGGGGTGGCGATATATTCAAGATTGGGCGTTTGCTCCAGCCATTCCTCTTTGAAGAACCACACGATAGCCATTTGTGCATCCGACAGGCGATCCAAAAACTCTTTCGAGTTTGAACAAATAGTCACGCGCGATCCGGGAACCCTTTCCTCAAGAATCTGCTTGTGAATCGGCAGAAAATTCCATACCTGAACATGCGGATGGGTCATATAGACCAGTATGTTTTTAGTCACATTCATCAAAAGTTTTCCCAAACAACATTAGAAAAATCACCCACACCACAAATAATCAGCAAAAATTCAAAAGCTTCAAACTGTATACATTCGTATACACCCTTTATCGAAACCTGCAACCTTTTTAAAAGCTGTGATTTCATCAATTTTTTTAAAATATTGAAAAAAAATAGACTTACAAAACAAGCATCTAATTGGTATGCATCTTGCTTTTTAGTTCAGTAAGAATTAGTTATAAATCACATCCTCCCATGACAGGTGAAGGGTCAAAAATCGAATTTTATAGGCAAGTCCTCACAGTTTTGCTAAAATTAGCGGACTACTTTGACTCTACTAAATAAAAATTATCAGTCATAAGGATTTACACAATAATGAAAGTATCACTTGCCAACGCTCTGGGCACCTGTTTTGGTGTTCAGGATGCAATCAACCTGGCGATGACTCCTGATTTCGGAGCCGACCTCACTATTGTCGGGCAATTGGTCCACAATCCACAAGTTAATGAGTCGCTGAAAAAAAATGGTGTCTCTCTGGTCAACGATATTGACGCAATGGACCAGATTAAAACAAAAAAAGTCATGATAACGGCTCACGGTGCGGCAGAAACAACCAAGAAAAAACTCTCAGACGCGGGACACACCGTTTTTGATGCCAGTTGTCCGCTGGTGATGCGAGTGCATAAAACCATTAAGTCGATGGTGCAAAAAGATTATTTTCCAGTCGTCATTGGTCAACAGGACCACGTGGAAGTAAGGGGTATTGTAGGCGACCTTGAAGATTTTCTTGTTATCAATGATGTGAGCGACCTGGAAAAAATTGAACAGGCGGGAAAACGAAGACTGGGAATTGTCAGCCAGACCACTTTGCAAGTGGAAAAAGCGGAGCATCTGGTGAGCAAAATCAGGAACCTTGAATGTGTAGACGAGGTATATTTTGTCAACACCATCTGTCAGCCAACACGAGACAGGCAGATAGCCGTGAGAGATTTGGCCGATCAAGTGGATATCATGATTGTCATCGGCGGGTACAACTCCTCAAACACTAAGAAGCTCGTTCAGGTATGTGAAGAAAAAAATATCCAGGCGCATCATATTGAGTCCTTTTCACAATTGGACGGAGTCTGGTTCCACAACAAAAATCATGTAGGCATAACTGCGGGTACGAGCACACCCGAGTATGTGATCAACGAAGTGCATGAGGCAATTCTTAAAATAGCTAGGGAAATTGAGGCGAAACCGGTCACTCATTGACCCGCCCTCGTTGTGAAGCTTTTCCGGTCACTTTCTAAACCTGATATTTTCGCCGGATTCCTTTCAAATTTTTCCAAAACGGAATTTTCAGGACATCTCTGATGGCTCTAGATATTGTTTTTCAGAGATGTCCTTAATTTTATTTTTATAGGACACTCCCGGACAAAATGGGGTTTTCCTGCTTTCTTCTATGGACGATTGGAACTACTGCATCAAAACTTTACCCAGGGTCAGCAGAACCTTTGCGTTGAACATTTCTGTTCTTAAAGGAGACCTGCATAAAAGCATTCTGGTTGCCTACCTGTTTTGCCGTACCATTGATACAGTTGAAGACGCAGGAAAACTGGACGCGCCTAATAAAATCAGGCTCCTTCTAGATTTTGCATCGCTATTGAAAGGCACCGAAAACAGAAGCCCCGCCCTGAATAAATGGATAGAAGATATATCCATCGTTGACGGCAGTCCTGCAGACCTCGACCTTTTGCAGAACACACAAAAAGTATTCAACGCATTCGATTCTCTTCAAGAAAACTACCAACAGCAGATTATTCCCTCTGTTTGCACGATGGCCCAGGGAATGGCATATTTTCAAAAGAAATTTGGTTCGGAACAAATGACCCTATTGGAAAACGCAGAGGAGCTGGAGGAGTACTGCTATTTTGTCGCCGGGGCTGTGGGGGAAATGTTATGCAATCTTTTCTTGCAGGAAATGCCAGACCTTTCCGCCGCCAACAAAGAAACCATGCGGCGAACAGCAATATCCTTTGGTCTCGGTCTCCAGATCACGAACATTTCAAAAGATATTGTCGCCGATCGGGGCCGTGGCTGGTCTTATGTGCCAAGAAGCATCATAGAAGCCAACGGGCTAACCCCTGATGAGTTCCATGCCGGCGCTTCAACTGAAAAGGATTTAAAAGTATTGGAAAATCTTCTCAGTAAAACAGTCGGCCACCTCAATGATGCATTGGACTTCACCCTGGCAATACCAGCCAGTCAAATGCGGATTAGATTATTTTGCATCTGGCCGTTGTGGATGGCGATGGAAACGGTAGCGGTGCTCCATAATAATCACGATTTGTTGAAGTCTGACGCAAATGTTAAAATTACCCGACAAACCGTTAAACGTATCTTGCGCCGGACACCATTCATCTGCTGGTCAAATAGTTTGCTTAAACGTTCATTTAAAAATATCCTGAGACGAGAAACATTTAACAGTCCAGGACGTTTCAATCTCAACGAATTAAAACAACGCCTTGGGAAGCTCGCCCTGGATGATATTCCCCAAAAACCTCAGACAACCTGACTTTAAATTATGATACGAAAACCTGTTTTTATCGATAACGGAGACGGAACAATAACCGATACGGCTAATGAACTCACCTGGGCCAAAGAAGATTCCTGGCAAGTAGAAACTAAGTGGTTCACCTGGGACGAAGCTGACAGGTACGCCAAGGACATGGCCCATAGCCAATTTGGCGGCTTCGTCGAATGGAGGCTTCCTACTGTAGCGGAAGCTAAAACGCTTTATGACCCAGACATGGAAAACCATGACAAATACGGAACGAAACTTTTTTTCAATCCTATCTTCCCGGACGGTTGCCTCCCTACCATCTGGCTTCATGAGGCCTCTATGTCAGGCGATGATTACATTCTGGACCTGAGAAATGGCGAGATACGAACTCTATATAAAAGCAAAAGCGGACGTATGGCCGCCCGCCCGGTTCGCAAAGCTTATGAATCAATCGAGTAAAAGATATATTAATTTAAAAAACTTTCCTGCGGAACTTTCATCTAAAGGAGAATTAATAATATTCAGAGGATGCGCAGTGAATAAACAACAATTATCGCAAACAGCCGGATGCGTCTGGGGGATAGTCGGTATTTTCCTGGTTTATAGAGGCATGGGCCTTTATCAACTGGCGGCACAAGAGCAAAACTCAAGTCAGGAAGCCATCATCATTTCCGTTGTTCTTGGAATCGCGTTGGGCATCATTAAAGGGAAATTTGTCCTCAGCAAAACGGCCAGGTGGAACCGGGATCGAATCGACCAACTGGCCCCTCCCCTTAAAATTCATCAAGTTTTCGCAGGTCCGTTTTACGGGTTCATAGCAGGAATGATGATCCTTGGTTTTATTCTTAGAACCTACAATTCCTTTTTCGGCGGATATATTGTCGTAGCCACTATTTATTGCGGGATTGGAATGGCTTTACTGGCGGCCAGCACCATTTACTGGAAAAACAACCGTTCCGCACCCGCTGAAGAAATCTCTTAACTGAACAAAACCATACCGGCTCGCTGAAATGAAAAACTTTTTCCTCACTCTACATATGATATCAATGTGCCTCGTTGTAGGAACCCTTTTCCTGCAATCGTTGACCGTTGTCTTTCGCTTGCGACTCAAAAAACAGGAAGAAGTGGAGGGCGCAAAAAATATTCAAAAACGAATCCACAAGTTTATTTATTACCCGATTCTGGGGGTCACCATTATTTCAGGAATGGTGCTGGCGATGAAAACCCATGTCTTCTCAGAGTCAAACTGGATATTCCCCAAATTAGGATTGTTACTTATCCTGATCATTCTGGGTGTTCTCAATGGCAAGCAAATTCAAACCGATGTGTTGCCCAAAAAATATGCGATGATGGTTCACATTGCTATTTTTCTAATCGCCGCCGGAATGGTCTACCTTGCAACGATCAAACCATTTTAAGGACCTCGACTATGGACATGATACTAACGGGTATTGCCAGCATCCTTTTGCTCGTTGGATTCTTTGTCATATGCCAGACAAGTGATGATGAGGAAGAGGAGGAGGAAGAGGATGAAAGTGAGCACACTTAACTCATGCCCGACAGAAGAAAGCTGTTTAGCAAACTAACAAAAAATGCCGCCAGTTGTAGCCTTTGCCCTGCCATGGCCGACCTTTCCGCCATACTGAGCAAGCAAAACGGTTCAATTCATACCGACCTCATATTCATCGCGGAAGCACCCGGCCGATTTGGCGCGGGCCGTACCGGCATCCCCTTTCACGGTGACCGCTCAGGAGATAATTTTGAACTGCTCCTTGACCATGCAGGACTTTCCAGAAAAGATATATTCATTACCAACGCCGTGTTGTGTAATCCACTGAAAGATGGAAACAATCGCCGCCCAACCAGTAAAGAAATCGCCAACTGTTCTCCCTTTTTACAGAATTTACTCGACCTCGTAGCTCCCAGGGTGGTTTCAACGGTTGGTGGGGTCGGACTGGATGCTGTCAACCGCCTGTTGGGAACGCGCTATAAACTGGCAGATGTGATCGCTAAACCATTACCTGTTGGCGAGTTTATCCTTTTCCCGCTGTATCATCCCAGCCCACGTGTCATTCATACACGGCGGTCGCTTCTCCAGCAGAAAAAAGATTTCAAAAAGCTTATGAGAACTCTCTCCTCGGCTAAATCTTGACAGACCCGCTCCTGGATTTTATTTATGTAACAGGAGATATTAATATTTTTGGAGTATCGCCATGCAAAGGAAAGACTTCATATCATTAAATCAGATATTCTCAGAGGGACACAAAGTCCTGGTTCGAGGCATCCTGTTGTTCGGAGCATTTTCACTTATGCTGGCAGGGTTGGTTTCCATATTTCCCGCTTTTATAGGCGTTTTGGTCGCAATCTTCTTATTACTGACTGGCCTGATTACTTTGATTGCAGGTTTTCATTTTTGGCAATTGGAAAAAGAGAAAAATCGCGATGAAAAACCCTTTGATCCTAAGTTTGAATCAGACACCATCCGTCATCGCAATCCTCATTACCATTTCCAAACTATTCGCATCATGAGGTGGTGATTTGCGTTACGCGAAATGTAAAGGCATCGAAAAAGACTGGAGTGTCATAACCCTCGGTTGCTGGCAGATAGCGCCCAGTGAAGGCTGGGGAGATATTTGTTCACCTCAGTCCGCCGATGCTGTTGTTAAATCTGCTCTCGATTGCGGCATCACCGCATTCGACACCGCAGAAGGTTACGGCGATGGAGAATCGGAACGCAGACTGGGGAAAGCTTTGGGAAACAAAAAACACGATGTGATTGTTATCTCAAAAATCTGGCCGGATGCAACCATGACACAAACGGCTTATCATGAAAGATTGGATAACACTCTGCGAGCATTGGACCGTGATTATGTCGATGTCTATCTGGTTCACTTCCCCAGCGCATATTTTGACAGTCTTGAAAAGAGTGAACAGCTTTGCCAATTGATGCAAGACCTCAAACAAAGTGGCAAGGCGGTCACTGTTGGACTATCTAATTTCAAGTCGCATGACCTGACGCTGTTGGGCCAGGGAACCAAACATTTCTGCATCAATCAGGTGCCCTATAATATCCTACGAAGGGACTATGAAGGAAAGACTCGCAACTTATGTAATAAAACGGGGATCGGTTACATGGCCTATTCGCCAACCGCTCAAGGCTTGCTGGCAGGTCGTCTTTCCAGTGAAGCGCGTAGTTTTCCAACCCGAAAATGGAACAACCTTTATCAGGAACCGCTATTCACAAAATCTAAACCTGTACGCGATGCGATAAATAATATCGCGAAAGAAACTCAGACAAAACCCATCGCGGTTGCTCTCGCCTGGGTGCTGGAACAGGAAAATATACTCACTGCAATCGTGGGTTCACGCAAAGCCGTCCAGGTTCCGGAGTTTGCCGCCGCAAGTAGCCTCCAACTCAGTGCCAATCATTTGCGACAACTGAATACAGCGAGCGACTCTTTTCATAATGAGTGATCAATCCATGGACGAAAACTGGAAAAAACCTTACGAAGAAGATGGCGTCACCCTGGGACCCGAAGACGCCTTGCGCAGAGAAATAGAAAAATCAAAAGTCCTCAAGGTAGAAAAACTTCAACTCAAAGATTCTCTGGAAAAACTCCAGGCGGAAAATAAAGTCCTTGCCAGAACCAATCAATCTCTGGAGAAAAAACTCAATTCTCTGACCGATCCGTCTGAGGCCGACCCGCCTCAAGACAACTTCGCTTCACAGGCCGACAAAACCCTTCCCGGGAAATGGGCGTTATTTCTTCTCATCTTTAACATAACCGCTGTTGGAATCCTCCTAGTTTATCTTCTCAAACAATAGAAAATAAGGCTGATTACGCCCTGTTTTTCATAGTTTTCGAGAAAATATAAAGTGGCATTCCGGGCTATTTACAGATAAAATAGGACTTTACTGAGAAATGTTGAATCCCCCAGCCTCCTTTTACCATCAAAGCAAGAGTAGATTTAAAGTTTTTCGGGAATACTATTGACTCACCCACCACTTGAGAAGGCCTTATTTCACTTATATTTTAGCGAAGTTTATTATTATTTCTTAAAAAGAGGAGCTGGAAAAAGAATATGTGGATCTTTGAATTTCTTCACGTCTTAATCGGAATTTTATGGATCGGGCTACTCTACTTTTTCAATTTGGTGCAGGTGCAATCCATGCCTAAAATGACCGAAGAAGGAGCGGCCAAACCATACACTCAAATCATTCTACCGCGAGCGCTGTTTTTCTTCAGACATGCCGCTCTTTGGACCGTTATCAGCGGAATAGCATACTATGTTGCGGGTCGCGGCACGATTGAAGGAATCCCCAGTCCGGAAATAATGATTGGTATGCTTTTGGGAATTATTATGGCGGGTAACGTTTGGTTTATTATCTGGCCTAATCAGAAAAAAATTATTGCTGGCGAACTTGAAGGTGATGCATTGGCAAAAGCAAAAAGAAATGCTTTTCTTGCCAGTCGAACTAATGCCTGGTTGTCTTTGCCCATGTTGGCAGGAATGATCGCCGCCAACCATGGCGGTTTTATGGCGGGATTCTAACTCCCTTTAATGTTGTTCCTTGTAACACCCCTTGACGCTACATGGCCGGTATCCTTTTGGATACCGGCTTTTTTATGGTTTTGTTTGGTCAGAAGCTAGAGAAATATCCTTAGGTGTGCTCACTCAACGGTCAGGGCGACCATCGGGTCCAGACGCGAGGCCTTGAGAGCTGGGAACAAACCAAATATAATTCCGATCAGCATGCATACCCCGGTTGCTATATAGATCGAATTGAGGTCGAGCAGAAGGTTTTCTTCGCCCCATGCCACAGCGCCAAGAGTGATCCCGACTCCCATCGCAACCCCAACACAACCTCCAAATAATCCGATAAGAACCGACTCAATGAGAAATTGTTTAATTATGTCTCCCTGGGTCGCACCAACGGCCCTGCGAACACCTATTTCGCGCGTTCGCTCTTTGACTGAAATGAGCATCACCGCGAGAATGCCAATCCCACCTACCACCAATGATATGGCGGCCACGCCAACAATCAGGCGAGTGAACAACTCTGAAGTTTCCGCCTTCATGCTTTCCAGTTCCAACTGGCTTATTATTGTGAAATCGTCCTCGGCTTCGTCTGAAATTTTGTGACGATCCCTCAGTATCAACTTAATCTGGTCGGCAACTCGATCAATATTCTGCCGCGAATCGGCTTTAGCATAAATTGTAGAGATATGCGTTTGATTCAGTATTCGCCTCAGCATCGAGGTAATAGGAATCAGCAGAATATCATCCTGGTCCACACCATCAGAATCCAATCCCTTGCCAGCAAATACTCCAACGATCTTGAACGGAACCGCGTTGATCCGCACTGTTTTCCCCAAAGGGTCATCTTCCCCAAACATATTTTTAATGGCTGTTTGACCAACCACAGCAACGCGCATGCCCATTTTCTGATCGCGCTCGGTAAACATTTCACCGAATTCTATTTCATAATTGCGTGCCATTAAAAATTCGGGCGTTGAGCCGGCTACGTTAGTTTCCGTCAAGGACTGAAGATACTTTACCTTCATTTGTTTGATCTCAAAGGGAGCCGCAAGAGCGAGTCCGCTCACTTCCTGTGACAGGTATTCCACATCGCGAAGATTAAGAGTGCTCACATTACCCGTGAGTCGAAGTCTTCCCCCTCTGCGTTTCATTTCGCCAGCGTTGATGGTCACCAGGTTCTCGCCCATTTTCGCAATAACATCCATGATCTGCTGATGCGATCCCTTGCCGATGGCTACCATTACGATCACCGCCGCAATACCGATCATGATCCCAAGCGAGGCCAGAAAAGTTCGGGTCTTATGAGATTTAAGAGCGATCAGCGCTATCGTCAGTGGTTGCATAGTATCTTATCTGCAAGACTATCGTAGTGTTTCGTCCGGATTCAGACATGCCGCTTTTCTTGCCGGATGAATTCCGAAAACGAGACCGACTATCACCGAAAATAAAAAGGCGAGTATGAATGGGTCCCATGTTATTTTTGTTGGCAACAAGTCGAAACGTTTTAAGCCTGTAGACAGCGTCCACCCGAGCATCGCGCCCATCGCCCCTCCTAACAATGACACAAATATCGATTCGAACAGAAACTGTTGCGTGATGTCTGATCGACGGGCACCAAAACACCGCCTCACGCCAATTTCATGAATACGTTCCCGAATCGATACCAGGAGAATATTCATAATGACAATTCCACCAACCAGGAGCGAAACGGTGGAAATGAGGAATAGCATCCGGTTGAGGGCCTGCTCCGATTCAGTCACCCATTGCATGATTCCTTCGGGAGTGACAAAACGAAAATCGTCATCAGCCAGTGGCGACAACCCGTGATTACGCCTCAGAATTTGTGTGACTCCCGCCATAGTATCTTTAACTCTCCCCGGGTGCGTGGTCACAACCTTTATGCTGTGAAGGTGAGTCTGACGAAAAAGGCGTGACATTGATGTGCTCAGCGGAATGAGCGCTCTGTCATCAGGATCGTACCCACTTTCAGTGAGTCCTTTTTTTTCAAGCAGGCCAACGACCTCAAAGAACACCTGACCCACTCTGATTTTTTTCCCAAGAGGGTCCTTTTCCCCGAATAGTTTATAGGCAGGCGTAGCGCCCAGAACGATAACCTTTCGCTTGCGGTCCATGTCCATATCACTGAGGAAGGCTCCGTCTACGACCGTCCACCCTCGAGCGACTTGCCATTCCGGGGATACTCCATATACGCGAGTTGTGGTGAATTCTTTTTTATTGATGATGCGCATTCGCTTGCGTTGCCGGGGAACTACTATTGTGACATGGGGCATTGCGCGAATGTCATCCGCGTCTTGCAGGGTCATGCTCGTGGTGTTGCGCGAGCGTCCAAAGAAAAGTCGCCCAGCGCCGGACATAACGGAAAATGATTCCGGCCCGAATCCTAAATTAGTAATACGGTTGAGAACTTTCGACTTTGTCCCTTCACCGATAGAAACAATCACGGTAAGAGAAGCGATACCGATCATGACGCCCAATGTCATGAGGAAGGTATTTGCTTTATTCAGCCGTAGCCCGCGCAGGGCTTGTGCGAGATTCCTGAAAAGTCTCATTGATTTTATCCGATACGATCTGTCCGTCTCGTAAAGTGAGGATACGTCGCGCGTGTTCTGCAACGGCAAGATCGTGGGTAATGATGATTATGGTTCTTCCTTCCCTATTCAATCCATCAAAAGTAGCCATGATTTCCGCTCCATTTTTGGAATCCAGGTTACCCGTTGGTTCATCGGCAAGAATAATTTTAGGATCGTTGATGAGGGAGCGAGCTATGGTCACGCGCTGTTGTTCACCCCCTGAAAGTTGACCGGGAGTATGGCCCATCCGGTGCCCCAGTCCAACTCGATTCAGCGAGCGTTCAACTCTTTCTTCAGCATCCCCGGGGGTTTTGTTGCAGTAAACAAGCGGCATCATCACGTTATCAAAAGCGGATACCCCCGGAAGCAAATGAAACGCCTGAAAAACAAATCCGATTTTTTCATTACGAATCCGCGACAACTGGCGGTCATTGAGTTCCCCCACCTCTTCGCCATCAAGAAGATAAGTTCCGCTCGTGGCCTGACCCAGACATCCCAGGATCGTCATCAACGTGCTCTTGCCAGCGCCCGAAGGACCGACGATGCTTATGTAATCGCCTTCACCAACAGAGATAGATATCCCCTTCAAAACCTCAGTTTCCAATCCTTCATTCTTGTAGGTCTTGTAGATGGATTCAATA
Source organism: uncultured Nitrospina sp. (assembly GCA_913045445.1). GTDB lineage: Bacteria > Nitrospinota > Nitrospinia > Nitrospinales > VA-1 > Nitromaritima. Next base: position 19,605 of record CAJWQP010000007.1, read on the forward strand.
TCAATTACTTTCGGAACGGTCATCACCTGCGTCTGCCTCGTTTTTTCTTCTTGGGCTTGAGGAGGATACCCACTTCTGCGTCTTCTGCGAGTCCGGATTTCACTTCCTGCGCGTCTCCATCACGCCAACCCAGTTCGATTGCCTGGTCAGTGATATCGGCACCGGACTTCACCACCGCAAAAGTTTTTTTACCCGATCTTTTGATAGCCCCGCGTGAAATTGAAATGACATTCTTATGAACGCCTGTAGTCGCTATTATGTTAGCTGTCATCTCTGGCTTCAAATAGGAAACATTTTTTTTATCAATCTCCAACATGACCTCATAGTTGACTACGTTATCTTTAATAACCGCCTTGGGGCGAATCTCGCGAACCTTTGCCCGAAAAAACTTTTCAGGATAAGCGTCTACGGTGAATTTCGCATTTTGTTTTACTTTTATTTTACCAATATCTGTTTCATCTACAAAAGCCGTTACTTCCAGTTTGTGCAAATCAATCAGAGTTACAAAAGTAGGAGCGTTCAGGCTAGCCACCACCGTCTCACCTTCCTGAGTGGAAACAAAAGCGACAACTCCATCAATGGTCGCTGTGATGGTCGCATAGGACAGTCGGGTTTCTTCCTCAAGCAAATTAGCCCTGGCTTTTTCTACCTTGGCCTCCTGAAGGAGGACGTCATTCTGTAAACGAGCTTCATCCAGTTTTATTTCCTCTGCCGCCAGTTTGATCCTGGCGTTTAATATCTTTAACCGCTCTTCCGTCTCTTCAACCACCGTTTGCGAAACCACTCCTTTTTTCTTTAGAGCCTGATTGCGATTCAGCATTTTTTCTGCCAGACCGATTTGGACGTTGAGTTCTTCAAACTCAGCTTTGGATTTACTGATCTCGAGTGGGCCTTCCTGCTGAATTTTTTTCAGACGCGCTTCTTCGCCTTTCAGATCGGCAGCGAATTGAGCTACTCGCGCCAGCAGATCTTCGTGCTCGATAGTCGCTATGGTGTCACCGGCTTTTACAAAGTCGCCGATCTTGACCATCAGTTTTTCCAACTGACCCGAAATACGCGCGCCGATTTTAACTTCAGCTCCCGTCTTGAGCGTCACCGTACCGGTCGCCAGAACTTTCTGAAAAATATCCTTGCGCGTGACCGCCCGGAATTCGTAATCTTTAAGAGTGAGCTTATGCTCTTTCTTTCCGGCAAACAAACCATTGACCTTGCTCCATATCGGAGAAAGTTTTCCACTCTGGGCCAGCAAAGCAATAAAGCCCACGCAAATTATGGTAATGATAAATCTGCGAAATTTTCCGGATGATCTCATAGCACTTTCTTTCTTTTTTGTAATCGTTGCCAGGATATGATATTAACACACCGGACACATGTCCGATTGAGCGAAAGTTCCTTAGTTTTCATATCGTTAGCGTTATTCACCCCTTCATATAAAATCGGCAGATTATACCGATAACTTGAGCCAACCCATGCCTGAACAGGAAAACAAAGCTCAAACTGCTAAATCGAGCAGATTTATCAAATTTGCCCTGATTATCAGCTTTATTCTGGGGGTGGGCCTCATCGCGATTTTTTCCATGAGTCTGGACTCTTTTCGCAAACCGATCATGGACGAATTGAGCCAGATGACCGGGCTTTCCATCGAAATCGACTCATTGGAACTCAGCCTTTCGCGTGGCTTGAGTCTTCGCGGGACAGGACTGAAGGTGAACTCCAAAGACAACTCCCGTCAAATCTTCTCGGCCGAAGACCTTTTTCTCGATGCTGAACTGGAACCTCTGCTGAATCGACAACTTAAAATCAGCAAAATCACCCTGGTCAAACCAGCTATGGATGTTGCATTTGATCCCACGCCAGATTTAACTGCTCTTCCCAAGTCTCCTCAAACTAAGGAAACCCATAGTTCCAAAACATCCATACCATTTGAACAGACGAAAAAAACCGTGACCGAACCAGAGGGCGATTTGATGGAACCGATACGTAAGGTTTTAGAGCGGGAGGACCTGTCGCTTCGTGCGGTCGAGATCAAAGACGCCGTGTTGACTCTCGTCCGACCAAAAGCTGATTCACTCCCTGCTAGGAAAATTCCAGTCCTTGCAAACGCCCGGTTCGACCTTTCGCGTCCGAATTCGGATCAAATAAATATCGAAGGCAAACTTTCTCAAGTTCAGATTGAGGGATTAAATTTTACTGGAACTCTGAAAGCCAGGGATTTTCTGGCAAAACACATTCCTGTGAATGTGGATATGGAATCCACCTCCCTTCCCATCACCAGAATTAATACTCTGGTAAAGACCTTCGCTGGTCCTGGAGCAATGCCAGTAAAGTTGGAATCGGGGCAGGTTGAAAAAATATTTATTCGCCTGGAAGGCCTGGTCGATCCAAACCACGACCCGCTCAGAGAAGTTGTGATGAAAAGTGGAATTAAAATCAGCAATTTGAAATTTCCAATTCCCGATAACGAAATCCAAAAAAGTGTCGTCCTGCCACACCTTGAGGGTGAAGGGGTGTGGCAGAAAGGTACCTTGAATTATAAATTTAACGGCACGTTGCTTGATGGAACCATTAAGTCCAACCTCATCGTCAACCTGCCCGGTGCACTGGAAGGATCTTTTGCTGGAACATTCAATTCAGAAACGCGGTTGAAAGAAATCAATCTGGCTTCAGCAAAATTTGACCTGCCGGGTAAGTGGGCACCGATAACAGGAACCGCCAACGGCTCCATCAGGGCCCAGGGTCCGATAGGCCAGGTGTCCTCAAATATACGCACCGATGTCAATCTGGAAATCAGTGATCTTTCATCAGGGTCTGCTGAAAACCTTACGACCGCCAAACAGGCCACACTCAGCCTGCGGCAAAAATCTCCTCAACGAACCCTGGCGCGTGTCCAGATAAAAGATGCTCTGTACAGCAACATCGCTGTTAAAACCGTTACCGCAAACCTGAAGTTTTCACCAGAAAAGATTTCGTTGACCAACGGACGTATGGCACCTGCCAACGGTGTCATTCTTTTTTCAGGAGATTTTCGCCCGCAACCCAACACTTATATAATTCGTCTCAAAGGAGACAAACTGCACGTTGAAGATTTCATGAAAGGAAAAATGGAAGGTTCCGGATTCTTCAAGGGAATGTTTCAGGGCAACCTCAACACCGCACAAAAAATTCAGCAAAAGGGGAAGCCCGTATTATTTTCCCATGTCGCCAGCGGTCTTTCAGGAAAACTCAGTGTGCAACTGAAGGAGGGTGGAATAACTACCATCCCGGCAATTGACGGATTACTCGCTTTGCTCAACCCAGCCTCCATCGTCACCGCGCAAAAAAAGGGCATCAACTACGACACGTTGGGAGGCGATTTTAAAATCTGGAACGGAAAAACCGTCACTGACAACTTCGCCCTGAAAGGTCCGCAAATGAACCTGGTCGCACTGGCGGCGGCCAATCTGGTCACAGGAAAACTGGATGGAGAAATTAAGGTCATACCCATGCAATTGGTGGACAGCGTCGTAAAAGCTATTCCATTACTGGGGAAAATCCTCACAGGAGGCGGGAAAGGCGGAGTGGTCGAATCTTATTTCCGACTGGGCGGTACACTGGAAAAACCCGAATTGACCCTGCAAGAAGGAAAAACCCTGTTCGGCAAACCTCTGAGCATACTGGAAGAGCTGGTCAAAACACCGGGGAATATTGCAGAATCGCTGAAACCTGAGTAAAGCAAGCAAAATATTTCACCACAGAGAACTCAGAGAGCTAAGTGCTGGGAACCAGTGCACAGAGAAAGTCAGGAAACCACCGATGGTGTCGGCCTGAGCTTGACGAAGGGCGACATACATAGCTTTCTAAAACTTTACGGATATTCAAATAGATTTTACTTCGAGGTCCTGATGCAATTGCTGGCGGAGTTGGGTCTGGATGTATTGAAGCGTTCCGGTCGAAGAGGTCGGGCAACTGCCGCACGCGCCCTGATATAAAATTTTTATAACGTTCCCGTCTATTCCTTTGACTTCTACACCCCCGCCATCTTTGGCGAGGTTGCTTCTAATGGATCGGTTGAGCACCATTTCAACTGCGTCCAACTTCTCACTATCCGGTAATGTCAAAAACCTTTCGACATCTATATTGAGCTTGACCGCCGCGTTGGTTTTATACAAGGTCACATTCGCGTCGATAGCTTTCCATACTTGATCCTTGAGTGGATTCCAATCGGCATCGCCCTCCTTCGTCACGGTTATAAAATTGTCCATGATATAAACCGTTTTCACCCCGCGCTTTGCAAACAGGGTCCTGCCGAGCTTATCATCGCCGCAATCTTTTGCTGATTCGTATGAAAGGTTGCCGTATTCAACGATTTGAGAATTGAGCACAAATTGCAGTGCGCTTGGGTTAGGTGTTTCCCGGGTGCGGACGACTTTGATCGCCGAATTGCTCCCTGCAACAGGCTGTGCCTTGGGACGAGACGAGGATGCAGAACCATTGCCTGCCTTCTTTTTCTTTTGAAGCGCTAAAACTTCGCTTAGTTTCACGGATGAATATCTCTTATTCTAATTGTTGCGCCGGGCCACCATGTGACCTTGCAAAAAAGCGTAAGCCGGATTTGCTCATCATAATATAAATCCCGACAAAATCCAACCTGGACTGAAACTAACTGTCAGCGCTTTTCTTATGATAATAGTTGCTGGTCTGCTCTACCAGTTCGGGGTCCAGCAGAGTAGACGCAAAAAGTGCATGCCCCGAAGCACTGAAGTGACGATCATTCTGATTGAACAATCCTGCCCTCTTTTCCTCCGCTTGTAAAAAAATATAAAACGGCTCCAGATATTTGATTTCCTTTTCCCGCAACTTGTCGGCAAACAAGGGAACCATCGGGTGATTGCGTAAAATATCCCGGGTAACATGGATTTTATATGGAATGAACGCTACCGTGAACTTTCTACCCTGCGACTCCATCAGGCTTTTAAGTTTTTCTACAATCCGCAGAGTCAACGCCATCGCCAACTCGTCAGATTCTGTCACTGATTCCTTATCAAGAACAGCCTGCTTGGGAGCAGAAGCGCTCTTATCGCGGGACTCAAAAGACTGTTTAAAGCTCCGCAACAGACTACCCATGTAATTGAAGGCTCGCAAGCTATCACTCAACTCGTCACTAAGACGGCTCCATAAATCTGGTTTCAAATGCTCCGTGTGTAAAACAAGCTGTTCATCTTTTAATTTAAAATAAGGTTTGTCATAACCGTATTGACTCGGTTCCACAATTGTTCATGAAATCATTGTATGGAGTGATAACTAATATCACTTCTTCCGCAGAGAAATCCTTGCCCATTTTTTCATAGAGCAGGTATTCCTGATCGGTGCCATATCCTGAAACTCCAAAATTGATCAGTTCCACACCATAGCGGGACATGTCCAGTTCAGTGAACACATCGGCGTCTCCCACTCCATAACCCCAAACGTACGAGTCCCCCATAACGATGATCCTGCGTTTTCCTGTGGGATTCTCTCGAAGCAGATTATCGGAGGCACGCAGACCAAACTGGTTTTGGTGGACAGGAATTGAGAATCCGTCTTTCTCATGGACTCCTGTAAAATTTGTTTTTGGTGTCCAGCCCAGGACAGAGTCGAACACACAAAAAAACCTTCGTTCATTCCCACCACGCAAATCGTAATCCGGGTTCAACATCCTGAACACGCCCTCTACCAGTCCGAGAAGGACCAATAACGTTAAAACCTGCGCTATCAGGGTAAACGCGAATGCTTTTGCACGACTAAACGATTTCAATCCGGTTATCCTTTAAATGTATATGAGATATTATGCCAGAGAAAAGACAGGAGGTCGTTTCAGGCTCCACTGGGAGCGGTCGCGAGTTCTGAATTCCGCCCCCTGAGTGCAGTCACCCCTTCATAGCCTACGAACAAGGCGAGGCAAATCAGGAAAACCGCCGCCGTCCCCAGAAAGAAGTTAGGCTCGGGCTGGGTATAAAATTTGTATGACTGCCATGCCAGCGCACCAATGGTCGTCACCACCATGAAAATTGCCGGATAAAGAGCATACTTTGTCGGTTTATTTCTGGCCATGAGCCATGTCGCGACAACAAACAAGGCCACTGCGGCAATGAGCTGGTTGGTCGCGCCAAAGATAGGCCAGATTTTCTGCCAACCATCGGTCGCGCCTATCAGATACGAAAGAAATACCACCGCAACGGTGCAGACATATTTATTTTGAAACAGGTCTATCTTTTGCCCCGCCGACTCCTGAACGATAAACCGTGTGATGCGTACTGCCGAGTCGAGAGTTGTCAAGACGAAGGTGTTGAGAGCCAGAACCGCTATCATCGAAGCAAAGGTAAAGCTTAGAAATGGCAACATCTGATGAACCACGTTGCCGAACCCGCGCCCATAAGCCAGAATCCACCCGCCCGACTCCAAAGATTCGCGAAATCCAAGTGTAACCATATCCACTCCGCCGCCAGCGGGAGCAACCCAGTACAATCCACCACTGACCAGCAACACCGTCACCACAGCCACAACCCCTTCGGTGAGCATACCGCCATAACTTATGGGACGACCCTGTGACTCAACCGCCAGTTGCTTGGAAGTCGTCCCCCCCGCAACCAAGGAATGGAAACCGGAAACAGCTCCACAGGCAACCAACACGAATAACATGGGCCACATGGGACCCTGCACGGGAGAAAATCCTCCGCGAAACGCCGGAGTATGGAGTTCCGGGTGAACCCAGATCAAGGCAATTATAGCCAATGCCATCGAACCAAATAAAATATAAGTCGATAAATAATCCCTGGGCTGGAGCAGAATATTCACTGGGAGAACAGAAGCCACTGCCGCGTATATCAGAAGAATCACAAACCAGAACATCAATGGAGAAAGCCCCATCAACCCGCTTTCAGGAAGTATCACAGGAAATTGGAATCCGATATAAATTCCCAGGACTACGCCTGCGACAGCGACAAGTGAAGATATCAGCAGATTGGCCCCTCTGGAGTAGATAAACCACCCCAGGGCAATGGATATCGGGATGATGGCAAAGGTGGGAAACACCATCTGAGGTTGGGCGATGAGCGTTTTAGCGGCGACCACACCAAAAACGGCTATCACCAACAACATTGCCAGCACAAGAAAAATTGCGAATACCGCCTTTGCCCGACCTCCCATAGTGCGTTCGGCAATGTCGGCAATCGAACTGCCTCTGTTACGAACCGAAGCCATCAGCGTCAGGTAGTCATGAACCGCACCAATAAAAACATTTCCAATAAGAATCCAGACCAGAGTGACTGCCCATCCGAAATAATGCATCGCCACGATGGGGCCGATCACCGGACCGGCACCCGCAATGGAAGCGAAGTTATGTCCAAACAATACCAGAGGCTTGCTGGGGACGAAGTCGACACCGTCACTTTGGCCCACAGCAGGAGTGGTGAGAGTATCGTCAGGCTGGATCACCTCACGATCAAGTCGTTCTGCATAATAACGGTAACCAACAAAATAAAAAAACAGGCAGGAAAATATAAGTATGAATATGGTCAGCATTTCTTAAAGAAATCAATAATCAGGGAACAATCTCGCACAAGACATCCGATCACTATAGTATCAGATTGATTCCAGCTACCTCCAGTTTATTTGAAGGTGCCAGTACAGTGGGGATCAGAGGTGGAGGAATTCACGGCTGGGGACCTGTGAGTAGGGTACCGATACGCAAAGTGGGGTTGAGAAATACTAAAACTATGCTATCAAATTTTAAAACAGGGTGCCCTGGTGAATGGTTTCTGTACGGCCCGGACCCGTTGAGATCATGAGGAATCCGGCTCCCAGCATTTTTTCCAACGCATCGATATAGCGTTTCGCGTTGTCTGGCAGTTGATCGAAACTTTCGACTCCCACAGTACTCTGGTTCCACCCTGCGAATTCGGTATACACCGGTTCGCCATTTTCCAGTACATCCAGATCGGCAGGCATCTCTTCGTAAATCTTTCCCTTATATTTATAACCGGTGCATACCTGCAAAGTATCGAATCGGTCCAGCACATCCACCTTGGTCAGAGCTATGGCATCAATGCCGTTGAGACGAACACCGTAACGGGCAACAACCGCATCGAACCAGCCGCAACGCCTCGGGCGCCCCGTAGTAGAGCCAAACTCGTGCCCTTCCTTACGCAGTTTTTCACCGTTGGCATCATGAAGCTCAGTGGGAAACGGCCCTTCACCCACCCTCGTGGTGTAGGCTTTGATAACCCCCACGACCCGGTCGATTTGCGTGGGCGGAATTCCCAATCCGGTACACGCACCCCCGGAAATCGAATTCGATGAGGTGACGAAGGGATAGGTTCCATGATCCACATCCAGCATGGTTCCCTGTGCCCCTTCGCACAACAGTTTTTTGTTTTGCCCGATCTGGTCACGCAAAAGAACATGCGTATCGCCGATGTATTTAAGGATCGTTTCCTGAAAGCCCATCAACTCGTCGAACATACGCTCGTAATCAGGAAGCTCGTTCCCGTACAGGTCCTTGAGGATGGCGTTTTTTTCCTCATAATTGGCTCTCAATTTCTTCCGCAAACGGTCTTCATCGCGGTAATCGCAAGTACGAATACCCGCGCGGGCAATTTTATCTGCATATGAAGGACCAATGCCTCGTCCTGTCGTCCCAATTTTCTCGAAACCACTTGAGTTTTCGCGACCTTTATCAAAGGTACCGTGATAAGGCATGATGATGTTCGCCCGATCACTGATGACCAGTCTCCCATCCATATCGACCCCTGCGTTTTTCAACAGGTCCATCTCATGAAGCAGAGCGGCAGGGTCGATCACCACCCCATTACCGATAACACATAATTTTCCAGAATGAAAAATTCCTGAAGGAATAAGGTGCAAAATGTGCTGATTGCCATCAAACACTATCGTATGACCCGCGTTGTGACCACCCGCGTAGCGGGCTATGACATCAGCGCTTTCCGCCAAAAGGTCGATGACCTTTCCTTTTCCCTCATCTCCCCACTGCATTCCTACAACAACAGCTACTGACATAGTTTTTCCCGAAATAAAAGTTTCACGTACAATTCAACGGGGCATTATCTCCATGCACTTGGCGTATGTCAACAGCCATCCCCGCAAGCGAATATATAAAAAATTACTTCGCAAAATCGGGATTAGAGGAAATATTGGTATTTAGCTCAAAAGCTCCAAATAAGATGCTATAACTAACGCTTTTATTTTATTACACTTACATTCGCCCCCTTTATACTCGTATATTATGGAAGGATTGACTAAAGATGAACCGATGAGCCTCATCTTCAGGATTGGTTTTTTTTAAAGTTTTACCCCGGAAGAAAAGTATCTGCTCGGGGACCGCAAAAGCTTTACCGAAACCTACCTTCAGGGAGACTACATTATTCAGGAAAGGGAAAAAGACGACTCATTTTTCATCATGCTCAGGGGAAAAGGCTACATCACCAAAAACTCGTTGCTCCGCATGAAGCTTTCTGAATTAAAACCGGGAGCTGTTTTCGGCGAAATTTCTGTTTTGGCAAAACGACCACGCACAACAAACATCGTTGCGGGAGAAGGAAACTCTTGTGCTTCGATTCAACTCAGAACTGTACCAGATTCTCGGCCTGGAATTGGGATGCAAGATCAGGGATCAGTTTGTAAAAATCCTGATCCTTAAACTCGACCGAATGAATGATTGTCTGATGAAAATCAGGAAACGGATTCCTGAAGATGAGTGGCCTTTTCAATAAGGGCTATGCACTGGTGTCAAACAACCAGCACAGGCACGGGTACCAGGCCAGCACCCCGCTAAAAATTATTCTACAACTTGAATCTGGCCAAAAATTGACGGATGGCTGTCAACGCAGTCTCTGGTCCAACTCCTACCCCCGGACAAAACCCACCCACAAGCTTCCACATACTCTTGGAGGTCAGGTTTTCCTTCCAGAAAGGATAGGATCTGCATTGAAGAGGTTTTCCACTATTAATAGCGCAACCCTCCTCTATTAAAAACGCACAGGGCTTTCCATTTTCCACCTCATGCACCCAGTGCCCTTCATCTTTCCTCAAAAATTCTTTTTTAAAAACTTCGACACTGACTTTGATTATCCCGGCGCCATTTTTAATAGCGGCCTGGTCAAAATAAACGATTCCCGGTTTGGTACAACACTTGAAGCAATCTGCCTGGCATTCGAAACGCAAGGGTTCCTTTTCCCACCATTTTTTTCGGACCGTCACAACACAACCAGATCATCACGGTGAATAACTTCCTCATAAAAGTTTTCACCAAAAATTTTTCTCACAGCGCCGGTTTTCATTCCCTTGATTCTGTCTAAATCGCGCAAACTGTAATTAACGAGTCCACGTGCTATCTCAGTTCCATCCTCGCCAAGAATACAAACTGCGTTACCAAACTCAAACTTCCCTTCAACCCGGGTCACTCCAGCTGGCAGGAGACTCTTTCCCCGGTTGACAATGGCTTTTGCCGCCCCAGAATCCACTGTAATTTCACCAGAAGGTTTCAGGGTGTGTGCGATCCAATGCTTCCGCGTTTTAATTTTTTCGCGTCCCGCCCAAAACAGAGTACCTACACTTTTGCCTTTAAAAATTTTATCGGGCACACTTTTATCCAATCCATTCACTACAAGAGTGGGGACACCAAAACTCATAGTCTGTTTCGCGGCAAGAACCTTGGTATACATACCGCCAACGGTAACGGCGCTATTGCTTCTTCCTGCCAGTTTTTCAATTTTGTCGGTTATGCAATCAACATGCTCAATGATCTCTGGAAACGACTCTCCTTTTTTCCTTTTGATTGACGGGTCAGATGTATAAAGTCCATCCACATCAGAAAGAATGATCAATAATTGCGCGTTGACCAGACAAGCAACCGTCGCGGCCAGTGTGTCATTATCACCAATCTTGATTTCATCCACCGTTACCGAGTCGTTTTCGTTAATGATCGGTATCACCTTATGCTCTAAAAGAGCTTCCAGAGTATGCTTGGCGTTGAGAAACCGCTTGCGGTTTTCCAGATCATCGTGACCAAGAAGTATCTGCGCTACCTTTAGTCCTTGCTTTTCAAATTTTTTCTCATAAGTGTGCATGAGGTAACTCTGACCGATGGCGGCACACGCCTGCTTTTCAGGAATCGAAAGGTTGGCTCGATGCAATCCCAACCGCTCTCGCCCTGCCATAATCGCTCCGGAAGAGACCAGAACCACTTCGCAGTCACGGTCAACAATCCGGCGAATGGTCCCTGCCAGAGAACGCACATTATCCGCGTTCAGCCCATTCACCGAACTGGCCTGTCCTTTCTCGCACTGGGTAATGATACTGCTTCCAATCTTGATCACCACGCGCTTGAGACTTTTTAAAATTTCACCGCGAATATCGTCTTGCATATTTCAATATTTCCAGAATTAGATAAGACCTTCGACCATGTCGCCCTGAGCCCCGTCAAAGGGTGCATGCTTCGACAAGCTCCCCAACTAAGGTCTTTGACGAAGCACGACATCAAAACTTCACTCTAAAATCATCACAATGTAACTTAAATTGGGCAGAGGTTCATCATGAATTCTTATTTGCCTCGAAGGAAACAACATTTTTGATAAACTGACCGAGTGCGTTGAGGTAATCAGCCCCTCCGATCAGGAAGGTGTCATTATGGCCCGCGCCCTGGATATCATAAAATATCTTTGGGTCGGCGGCGGCTGAAAACAGCTCGCGCCCCAGTTTATAAGGCACTATTTCATCTTGCGTTCCATGGATAAACAATTTGGGAAGTTCAAGGCTCCGCACTTTGCTGATCGCATCGAAGCGGGACTTTATAGCCCAACCCAGAGGCAGGATCGGAAAAATTTTTTCAGCCATTCTCCGCGCAGAAGGAAAAACCGATTCCAGAATAATTCCTGCAGCCGGGTTTGTGGAAGCCATTTCAATCGCGCAAATACCGCCAAGTGAACGACCAAACAGAATTATTTCTCCGGGTAAAATATTTTTGTCTTTCACCAGCCAGTCATACGCCGCCTGCGAATCTGAATAAATTCCTTTTTCATCCGGCACACCTTCACTTTTACCATAACCCCGGTAGTCAAAAATAAATATATTGAGGTTCAGCGGCTTGAGCATTTCAATATTGACCAGCCGATGGGTGATGTTCCCCGCGTTCCCATGAAACCACAGCAGTGTCGCTTTTGCCTTCGCCGATGGAATATACCAACCGTGAAGCCGCGTACCGTCCCCGGCTGTGAAGTGAACATCCTCTTTGAAAACCGCACTTGAGGAAGAGTTCCAGTTTCCCTCTGGGTATTTATAAGGGTGATAAATAATCTGGCGCTCACAACTGACGAGAAAAATACCATAGAGCACGAGGAAAAGGACGACCACCCCCGTTGCCTGAAAAATAGACATGATGAGTTTCGCTCTCAAGAATAATCTGCCTGAATTTATTCGCTCGCTTTCCTGACTTTTGTGGTGAGCCCCGCCACCGATTCAACAACCACCTTCTCGCCTTCTGAAATGGTGACATCGCTTTCTGCGTTCCAGATTTCTCCATGCACAAGGACGCGGCCCTGAGGATTCAATGTCTCTTTAACGACACCCGCCTCACCCACCAGCCCTTCCAGTCCTGTAGATGTACGCAACTGGCTGGACCTAGCGGCCAGATAAATGGTTCCCGCCGTAACCAAAAGAGTCATGCCAAGGGTTGGATACAATACTGCTCTGGAAATCTGCATGGCGGGATCGTCACTGTCAATCAGCATGATCGATCCAAGAAAAATCGAGATCGCCCCGCTCACTGACAACAGGCCATAGCTCATCACATTGATCTCAGCAATGAATAACACAGCGCCAAGAATGATCAGCATAAGCCCCGCGTAGTTTATCGGCAGAGTCTGCATGGCATACAGAGCCAGTATCATACTGATAGCCCCGATCACTCCTGGCAGGATGAGACCCGGATTGGACAGTTCCAGATAAAGTCCGACCAGTCCCAACATCATCAGAATATAGGTGATGTTGGGGTTGGAAATAATATCGAGAATCCTCTGCCGCCGATTCATCTCTTTAAAAAGAATATTTTTCCCAACCGTGCTAAGCACAACGGTACCCTTCTTTATTTTCACCTCTCTTTTATCAAGGGCAAGGACAAGGGAATTCAGGTTTACCGCAACGAGGTCAATGACGGCCAGCCGTTGCGCTTCTTCCGCTGAAATTGACACACTGTTTCTGACGGACAACTCAGCCCATTGTGCGTTACGTCCTCTTAGTTCGGCAAGTGAGCGGATGTAAGCCGCCGCATCGTTAACAACCTTTTCCTCCATCGTCTTCGCCTGTCCGCTCTCACCTCCGCCTCCCATCAGGTTAACAGGGTGCGCCGCACCGATATTCGTTCCCGGCTCCATCACGGCAATATGAGACGCGATTGTTATGAAGGTTCCCGCCGATGCCGCACGTGACCCACCGGGAGAAACAAATGAGGCTACAGGAATATTCGAGCTCTCTATCCCCTTGATGATCTGACGCATGGAAGTATCGAGTCCGCCTGGCGTGTCCATCTGAATGACAATCAACTCTGCGGAAGAAACATTGGCCTGATCAATTTCATCTGTCACGAATTCGGCGACTACAGGGTTGATAGCTCCGTTGATCTTAATCACAATAATGTCATCCAGCGCGAATACGCTCGAAGGCCAGGCCATCAATATAAGGCAAAAGGTTGGCAACCATCGGAGAATTTTCATGAAATCTCTCAAATATCAAGGAGTACGCTATTCATTTTTTCACAGATTCGGACAAAGTCAAAGCAAAACCCTTCGGAATAACCTGTTCTCCGGAGAATCCCATTTTCTTTTCGTGGATACGTTGATTGATGATAGACTGAGCCAGATATGAATCGACGCCCAAGACGAAACCAAAGACGGAAATTCAAACCTGCGCCAAAGCCTGACTTTAAATCGATTTTCATCGTCGATCCGGTCAAGGGAGATAGGCTCCAGCTGGCAAAACTCCTCAAGCAGGAAAAGCTTTTCATGATGACGTTCGTGAGCCTTGTGGACTGCTTCAAACAGAATAATCCGATAAAGCCCGATCTCGTTATATATGTACTTCGCAAAGGTAAAACCGAGTTAACCCATTTGAAAAACATTAAAAATCATTTGAGAGGTCTGCATTTTATCATTGTGCTCACAAGTGATATTTTTGAAGCCAATCTTGACGAACTCAAAGATAACGGGTTCACCTCGGTCCACAAGGCAGGGAGTCAGGACATGGTCAAGGAACATATTTACACACTGTTGCCGGAAGCCCAGGTGACCCAGGAGGAAGAAACTCCCGAACAGGAAGCTCCTGCTCAGATAAAATAAAGTAGTAACATCCTCTTTGTCAGTTAAATGATTGACTTCCTCTTCAGATGAAAATGGTGACTGTCCCATGGGCATGAAAATAAAAAAAACAAAAGCGGTACGTGTCGGGAAGGTAACTATCGGCGGCGGCAAACCCATCGCCTTGACCGCCGGGCCTTGCGTGATCGAGTCTGCTGGCCATGCGCTGAAAACGGCGGAAAAGTTGAAACGTATCACCAGCGATGCGGGTGTCCCTTTCATATTCAAAGCGTCTTACGATAAAGCCAACCGCTCTTCAATCGATTCTTTCCGGGGTCCGGGATTAACTAAAGGACTCGCCGTTCTCGAAAAAATAAAAAACGAACTGAACGTACCTGTTCTCTCGGACGTACATACGGAGGAACAAATAGAACCTGCCGCTCAAGTTCTCGATATCTTGCAAATACCGGCTTTTTTGTGTCGACAGACAGATATGCTGGTGAAGGTGGCAAAAACGGGGCGAGTGGTCAACGTTAAAAAGGGACAATTCATGGCTCCATGGGATATGAAAAATGTCATCGACAAGTTATCCCAAAGCGGTTGTAAAAAAATTCTGCTTACTGAGCGTGGATTCATGTTTGGCTATAACAATCTGGTTGTGGACATGCGCTCCCTCGCGCTCATGCGTGATCTGGGTCATCCTGTGGTCTTCGATGCCACACACAGCCTGCAACTCCCGGGCGGACAGGGCACCAAGAGCGGCGGACAAAGAGAGCTTGTCCCGGACCTGGTGCGCGGCGCTGTCGCTGTGGGATGCGATATGCTCTTCATGGAGGTTCACCCTGATCCGGACAAAGCAAAGTCTGACGGACCCAATATGCTCAAGCTATCGCACCTGCCTAAACTCCTCGAGCAGATCAAAACCCTTGATTCGGCTGTCCGCAATTTGTCTAAATAAGTTTGCCCTTCCCTCACTTTGGCATTAAATTACTCCTAACCGTTTTTTTCAGGAACCTGCACCATGTTTACTAACACTCGTATTCTTCCGTTTCTCCTGTTCACATTCTTTTTATCTACCGCGACACTTCACGCACAAACTACAGGAAAATGGAAAGAACTGCCTGCCACTCCTGATAAACGCACCGAAGTTGCCGTAACCCTGGTTGACGACAAAATTTATGTTGTTGGTGGGTTCACCCAAAAAGGAATCGCCGATCAGGTAGCGGTTTGGGACCCTGAATCTGACGACTGGTCCAGGATAATTCCCCTGCCTCGACCGCTTCACCATACCACCGCCTCGGCTGTTAATGGCAAGCTGTATGTGATCGGCGGATTCACCTCTGGCATGTGGAATCCGGTCAACACAACTTATCAGTACGACCCGGGAAAACACGAGTGGATCGAAAAATCCCCCATGCCAACCATGCGGGGCGCATTGGCAGCCGCAGTCATCGATGACAAAATTTATGTTGTTGGCGGGGCCAACCGAAAAATATTTTCTCTCGTCAACACTCCCGCGCTGGAAGTTTATGATCCGCTGGAAGACACTTGGGAAAAACTCGCGCCCCTGCCCACGCCAAGGGATCATCTCACGGCATCCTCACTCAATGGAAAACTATACGCCATCGGCGGACGCATCGATGTTGATTATCACAACAACCTGTCTGCCAACGAAGTCTACGATCCCAAAACCAATCGCTGGACTCAACGAGCGCCCATGCCAACAAAACGTAGCGGTATCACATCGCAGGTATTAAGCGAAAGAATCCTCGTGTTCGGTGGCGAATCCGGCGAAGGAACCTTCACCGAAAATGAAGCCTACGATCCGCGAACAGATTCATGGGAAACACTGGCACCTCTGCCAGAAGGCCGGCATGGTCTGGGTTCGGCAAGTTACAAAAACGCGATCCATTTATTTGCTGGCGGACCCAATCCAGGTGGCGGCGGAAGTGACACACACACGATATTTTTCATTGAAAAAAAATAGGAAAAAATAATTTAAAGGGAAAGGAAGGTGGCTCCCCCAAAAGGGGAGCCGGAGAGAAAATGCTTTTTGGCTTTCGCTTTGGCACGCCACAGTTTGGATCGAGGTGATCCAAACTGTTGGAGGAGGCAGTGCCAATTCGAATCTTCATCCATATACTGAGCAAGCCCCGTGCCATTTTCTAAAAAGCCGCACAAAATACACGATAAATCATTACTGTTAAACAACTTACGGAAAAGGCCTCATTGAGGCCTGCGTCAAATTATCCGGCAAAGCCAGGAAAATTTGACCCTCCCCCCGTCAAAACTTACCTGTATTTTATGGAAACCTGTTACCGCAAATGCTGGAAATCCGCAAAAAACACCCGCAAAAACTCCGTCATTTTTTTTGTGGCTTTTTGACTTTGCACGCCCAGGGATATGAATGTTTTTATGGTTTGCGGGTGGGTGGCGACATACCACCCGGCTTTCAGTTTGGAGACTTCGCCGTCTTCGCCGATGAAGGAACTGACATCGACCAGGGATTGATCGGCGGTGTCGCTGATCGCTCTCACTGAAAGGAGAGGAATGTTTTCTTCGGTGGCATGGGCGATGAGCACGGAGGTTTCCATATCGACGGCAATCGCTCCATGACGCTTTCCCAACTCACGTTTTGAGTCTGGATTGACGGCGGGTTCTTCAACGGTGACTAACGGGCCCCGGTGAAGCGTGACTCCATCGGGCGGTGTCAATGCCTCCACACGGGACAACCAGTCTGGACCTATCGTATAGCCTGTGCCCTGGCTGGAATGTGTGTCTTCCAACACACGGTCGGCGATGACGATATCGCCCACTTTTAATTTTGAGTCCAACCCGCCAGCGTAACCGATCGACAGGATTAATGACGGATTCACCAACTTCAACACTTCTTTAAGTCCGTTCAAGGCGCAATCTTTACCCACACCGGTTCGCACGAGCGCAATATCGGTCCCCTCCCAGTTTCCCTTCCAGACGTCGGCCTGCCCGGCTTTCAACTGTTCGTCAACAGACATCGCCCGCCGGATACCGTTGATCTCTTCACGCAGGGCACCCAGTATGCAAATTGGTTGATCCATTTTATTTTCTGACCCGGTTAGTAGTCAATTCATAAGAATTAAACAGCAAAGACGATTAAGACGCAAAGGAATAGTTTTTAGCTCCTGATTCAGCTTGCTCCTCCCGTCAGCGTTGTGTTAGCTTGTGGGATTCAACCTTGAGAGAAAATATGGCTAAACAAAAACACATCATTCCTGTACGCAACGGTGAAAAGCTGGAACTCACGGTCGATAGTCAGGGTTCGAGCGGCGATGGCATTTGCCGATACGAAGGATACACAATATTTGTTCCCGGAGGCCTCCCCGGCGACCAGGTCTTTGCTGAGGTGATTAAAACAACTCCACGATTTGGAGTGACCCGTGTTATCGAACGACGTGTTGCCTCACCCGACCGTGTGGAACCGCCCTGCCCTGTTTTTGCCCAATGCGGAGGATGCAAATTACAGGACTTGAAATACGAAAAACAAATGGAGTTCAAGGTCGGGGTCGTTAAGGATGCATTGAAACATATCGCTGGACTCGATTCGCCATCTATCCGTTCCATCCCGGCTGAGCAAACTTATCATTACAGAAACAAGGGTAGCTTTGCCGTGCAGAAGCATGGTGGATTCCTTCGCATGGGATTTTTCAAGCAGGGTTCTCACGATGTGGTCAGTACGGAACAATGTGCGATCCTCCCTGACCCAACCAACGAGGCCAAGGAATGGATTCGCAAACTTCTCATCAAACACCAGGTCTCTGTGTATAACGAACGAAGACATCATGGATTATTTCGCGAACTGGTGATTCGCCACTCGGCGCAAACAAATCAATTGCTGATTGGGTTGGTAACAACACCGGGAGAGTTTCCTGATGAGTTTTTAAAAGATCTGGTAGCCAAGGAACCGCGTGGCCGATTGAATGTCTGCGGTATTGTGCAAAACATTAATTCGCAAAAAACAAATGTCATTCTGGGAAATGAAACGCGTGTTCTATGGGGTGTCGGCGAACTGAGCGAAAAACTGAGTGATTTGAGTTTCCGGCTTTCGTTGACATCATTTTTTCAGGTTCACCCTGAACAAACCATCCGCTTATTTGAAACTGTAGCGGAGTGGGCGAAAAATACTTCCGGTCGCATTCTGGACGCTTATTGCGGAGTGGGAGCCATCAGTTTATGGCTGGGTCAATCGGGGCTGCGTGTCATCGGTATCGAAGAATTACCTCAGGCAGTGGATGATGCTCGCGCCAGCGCTACGGCAAACGGCATTGACTCCTGCTCCTTTCAACAGGGAAAGGTAGAAGAACATATCAGAAAGTTTAAAGGGCAGGATATTGAAACAATAATTCTCGACCCACCACGCAAAGGGTGTGCGGAAAAAGTACTCCAGGCGGTGGCAGAAATTTCACCGCAACGGGTCATTTATGTTTCCTGCAATCCATCCACGCTCGCCAGAGACCTCGTCCGCCTGGAAGGATACCGCGTTGACGACATTGCCGTGATCGATTTATTTCCACAAACGCAACACGTGGAGACCGCGGTTTTATTGAACTTACGCGATGCCTGATGACTGGAACCCATTGAAAAACAGCGCCAGAAATTTTTCAAAACCGGGCATGTTTTGGTGTACGGGGAAATGGAATGACATCGCGAATATTTTCCATGCCCGTTACAAACTGGACCAACCTTTCAAATCCCAAACCAAATCCTGCATGAGGAGCTGTTCCGAATCGCCGTAAATCGAGATACCACTGATAGTGCTCTGTATCCAGTTCCTTGGCTTTCATTCTTTTCTTCAACACCTCGTAGTCGTCTTCCCGCTGACTGCCGCCAATGATCTCCCCAAGTTTTGGCAACAACACATCCATCGCGCATACCGTCTCGCCGCCTTCATTGGCTTTCATATAAAAAGGTTTGATCTCATCTGGATAATTAAAAATGATAACGGGTTTCTTGAACACATCTTCACTGAGATAGCGCTCGTGTTCCGATTGCAGGTTGCACCCCCACTCAACGGAATAAACAAAATTCTTATTTGATTTTTCGAGAACATGAATCGCTTCTGAATAGGGAATGCGCTCGAATTTATTCTCTACAATTCCCCGATGCCTTTCGAGAATGGTTTTATCGATCCGTTTATTAAAGAACTCCAGATCTTCCTGACAATGTTCAAGGACATCTTTGAACAGATAACGCAGGAAATCTTCTGCCAGGTTCATATCGTCTTCCAGGTCATAAAATGCCATTTCCGGTTCGACCATCCAAAACTCGGAAAGATGGCGGCTGGTGTTCGAGTTTTCAGCGCGAAAGGTTGGACCAAAGGTATAAATTTCGGAAAGAGCCATCGCATAAACTTCTCCTTCCAGTTGTCCGCTCACCGTGAGGCTGGTTTTTTCGCCAAAAAAATCCTGACCGTAGTCAATCTTGCCATCCGCCATTGGAGGTGATTCCGGGTCCAGCGTGGTGACCTGGAACATTTCTCCCGCGCCTTCGCAGTCACTTGTGGTTATTATGGGGGTGTGGAGATAAACAAATCCACGGTCTTGGAAAAAGTTATGGATTGAATAGGCCAGCCGATTGCGAACGCGCATGACAGCGCCGAAAGTATTTGTGCGCGGCCGTAGATGAGCGATCTCTCGCAAAAACTCGAATGAGTGTTGTTTCTTCTGCAGTGGATACTGTTCCGGATTTGCCTCTCCATAAACCTTAATGGATACGGCCTGAAGCTCAACGCTCTGACCTTTACCCTGAGATGGTACCAGTTTTCCGGTTACTCCGACACAACTCCCGGTATGCAGTTTTTCAGAAACTGACTGGAAACCGTCTATATTGTGATCCGAAATAACCTGGAGGTTACTCAAACAGGAACCATCGTTAATTTCAAGAAAGGAAAAACCGCCCTTGGAGTCGCGGCGTGTTCGCACCCACCCCATCACACTGACTTCGGACTGCACCTCTCCTCGCTGTAGAATTTCCTTTATTTTGCTACGCTTCGATTTATTCATCTTTCATACCCTTTGCTGTGGCTTGCGTTCACCCGTTACGCATTGACATCCCCTGAATTATTGGATACTTTATGATAAAAGCGTTAATTTCTGGAGAGATCAAAACTCGCCGGAACTGGTTTTCAATTGATTCTATTACACCCATCCATCTGACAGAAGCGACCCCATGTTCATCATAGGAAATTTTCTATCTGCGACCGCGCAAATTCTTAAAATCGTTCTGGAACTTTATATGTGGATCATCATTATCCGCGCTTTATTGTCGTGGGTCAATCCTGATCCCTATAACCCGATCGTCCAATTCCTTAACAGTATAACAGAACCTGTTCTGTATCGAGTGCGTCAATTGATTCCCATGAGCGGTGTAGGAATCGATTTTTCTCCGATTATCGTAATATTGGCTATAATCTTTCTACAATCGTTCCTGGTCAACTCAATTGGCATGCTAGCGACGAGGTTGCAATAAAAGTTACATGAGACTTAATCATCTTGATATTCTTGAGCAATGTTTTCGCAACAAGTTTCGCGGCTACAATAAAGAAGATGTGGACACCTTCCTCCACCTGATTGCTGATGACTACAAGGAAATGGCGGAGGAAATAGAGCTTCTTAATAAAAAACTCGCGCAGAGAGACCGATCCATTGCAAAGCTGAGAGAAGAAACTTCTAAAAAACCCTCTGCCACGAAGACCGAGAATCTGACTATCACTCCAGATATGATAAAAGAAAAGGCCAAGCGTATCATCAATGTCGCCCGCGAACACGCCGACCGGCACAAAAAGAAAGCTGAGCAAGAATTGTCCACTTTGAAAGATGAGATCAACCAAATTAAACTGAAAAAGAAAAACCTTATCAAAAATATAAAATCATCCGCCTAGGAGCACCTCGCTCAACAAAAAAGCGGAAAATAATGTTTCGCGCCTCATGGCCCTGAATATCAAACCTTGCAAGAACGGGATTCAGTTTTCCGCCGCCATACAACCCAGGTCATCGAAGAATCAAGTTTGCGGTCTGCATGGCGAATCTTTAAAAATCCGCCTCACATCTCCCCCGGTAGATGGCGAGGCAAACAAAATGTGCATCAAGTTCATGGCCAAAACCTTGAACGTAAGTCCTTCACAGGTAACCATTGTCAGCGGCCAAACAGGACGAAATAAAATTATCCGCATCGAAGACATGGACATACCTGAGTTTCTTGAGAAAATTCATTTGTCGAATTTGTAGTTGCCTAATTCATTGGGCGACGTTGACTTCAAAACCGTCCAATGAATTGGACAGCTACACTTAATTGAAAGGCCAGAATGATTAAAACTGTTGAATACATAGATGGGGTCGTCAGGATGATTGACCAGACTCGCCTTCCCCTGGAAAAAGAATTTGTGGACTGCAAAACAATTGAAGATGTTGACAATGCCATCCGCACAATGGTTGTACGTGGTGCCCCGGCAATCGGAGTCTCTGCCGCCATGGGTGTGAGCCTGGGAGCCATGTCTATCCATGCTGATAACTTCGATGAATTCTACGCGGAGCTGGACAAAAAATGCTCTGCCCTGGCAAAATCCCGCCCGACTGCCGTTAATCTGGCATGGGGTATCGAACGAATGAAACAAGTCACCCGTGACTCGAAACATCTGAACATTCCCGAACTGAAACAACGATTAAAAAAAGAAGCAATCGATATTTGCGAAGAGGACATTGCCGCCAACAAAGCCATGGGTGATTTTGGTCAAACCCTCATCAAAGACGGAAGCACCATCCTCACGCATTGTAACGCTGGCGCGCTGGCAACAGCGGGATACGGAACGGCTCTCGGCGTAATACGATCCGCCTTCAACGCAGGGAAAAAAGTTGACGTCCTCGCCGATGAAACGCGTCCTTTTTTACAAGGCGCGCGTTTAACGGTCTGGGAGTTGATGGAAGACAATATCCCGGTCAAACTCATCACCGATAATATGAGCGGATTTTTTATGAGGAACAATCAAGTCGATGTGGTTGTGGTGGGAGCCGACCGCATCGCGGGCAATGGCGATGTTGCCAATAAAATTGGCACCTACATGGTTGCGGTGATGGCGCAAAAACATGGAATTCCATTTTACGTCGCCGCTCCCATATCAACACTGGACCTGTCACTGGGCTCCGGTGAGGAAATCCCCATTGAACAACGATCAGAAAATGAAGTCGCCAGTTTCAATGACAAGCGAATAACACCCGAAGGAGCCAGTGTTGCCCACCCGGCATTTGATATCACACCCAACGATCTGGTCGCCGCGATAATCACGGACAAGGGTATTGCCAAACCACCCTATACCACCTCGCTTAAACAGCTCGCGGGACAATAAATAAGATGCGCACATTTCTGTTTTCTACAGCTTTAATTTTATTGCATCCGGGAGCATCCCGGTGAAGGCGATGGTACTGGCGGCGGGATTTGGCACGCGGCTTCAGCCGCTAACTCGTATTTTACCCAAACCCATGTTTCCCGTTTTGGGGCGACCATTACTATCACACACTTTCGATCTTCTGCGTTCGGCGAATATAAGTGAAGCTGTTGTCAACACTCATCACCTTCCCGACTGCATTACCGATTACTTTGCAAATGAAAAACCGTCCAATCTCAATCTTCACTTTTCTCATGAAGAAAAGATTCTCGGTACCGCCGGAGGCATTAAAAAGGTGCAGGGTCTTCTGGGAGATGGACCTTTCATTCTCATCAACAGCGACATCCTCACAGACATTGACCTCAACCGGGTTATTGAATTTCATAAAAAAAATAATTCAAAGCTGACCCTTGTGGTCAGACAGGACGCTTCACCCGAACAGTACGATCCAATTGAAATCGGCGAGAACGGACGCATCGCGCATTTCGTTGGCGCGTCCTCCATGAACCTTCCCGATAATACAACACGGGTCATGTTCACTGGCATCCAAATCATGGAGCCGGAAATTTTTGAGCGTATCCCGTCAGGTCAGTTTTGCGGAACCACAGAAGACGTATTCCCCAAGATGGTCGAAGACAGCGTTCCCATTTATGGATATCTCTACGATGGCTACTGGAAGGACATGGGGAACCGTGAAAGTTACCTGCAAGTTAATGCCGACGCACTTGATTGCAAAGTTAAGCTGAAGGGAATACCTTCGCATAAACCTGACGGACCTCTCATCGTACCGCCAGTCCTTATCGGACGCAACTGCCGTATCGCAGGTGACTCGCAAATAGGGCCACACACTGTGATAGGGCCAAACTGCACTGTTAAAAATGGCGCGGTCATCGAAAACAGCGTTTTATGGGATGGAGTCACTATCAGAAATAGTACGACAGTGAAGCAGTCTGTCATCGCGGCAAACATCACGGTCGGTGAAGGGAAAAGCATAAACGGGGAAGCAGTGGTTTGACGCGAAACGATCATCTCAAAACAAAACATTTCGACCCCACCTAACCTCCCCTTGGCAAGGGGAGGTTATTTAGAAAAATACTCCAAAAATCAACTACTCACAACAATTTATGATTGCTGAGTTGCATGAACCCGGCCTCTACCGTACCGTTCTCGGCATTTATGATGCGCCGATATTGCGGCAAGTCAAAACTTCCCACTCGCGTGTAGTTGTCGGTATAACTTTCCACGTCCTTGATTGATCCGTTTTCAGGATTGAAGTAATACACCGTGTATTTGTGGGTGAGGAATTTGTCTTCAGCGTTCTTCACACTCTCTTCAACGTTGATGGTGAAGGACATGTGCGGGGTCTTGCGGTTGATCTGCTGGATACGCCCATCTTTGATGCGGTAAAATGAACTCATTCCGTCACCCCCCATGGAAATGGCACGACCCTGAGGATGCGATCCATCATCCATGAACGCCAGCTTGTATTTCCCATCGGACTCCTCAAATGAACGCGGGCCCCTGTGCATGGCGATGGAAGCCATATTCTCGTCCAAAAATTCTTTATGCTTTTCACCCTGGAAGGTGTGTTCTATTTCTTTGGGACCCTCCACTGTGATCGTCCCCGACTCTTCGCTTCCGCTGATGTTCACGGTAACATCTGCCGTGAACCCTTTAAAGTCTGCCGACCAGCGAGCTGTATTGCCGAACACTTCTCTGAGAGCTTCTCTCGCCTGAGAGTCGTCTTCCTGTGTGGTTTCGACATCTTTTTCCTTGGTATACGTTGCCATGCATTATCTCCTCAATAGGAAAGTCACCCATTACCACATAAAAAGCAATAATATTGAACTCGCCAGAGTTAAGTTTTAACGATTAAACTGCGGATTCACAGACGGCTGAAAGAACCTTCCAGCAGTCTGTACGATGAGTTTAGTGGTGTAAAAGATTCAAAGGATTTCCCCTTAAATTCTCAAGGGAAGTTTTCCTGTGTGGGTCAGTATAAAATTTCAATCTTGGCCTTTTTCCTGAGACTGGCCATATAGTCCGCGACCCTGTCCTGAGCCTTTACCATGAACAGGTGCTCTTGGATCGCTTGTTCCATTTCCTTAAACGGGGCGTATTCGCTGGCTTTGGTTTCTGTCAACTTGATCAGATGAAATCCGAATTTGGTTTCAACCACATCGGTGACTTCGCCAATCTTAAGTTTTGCCACTGCCTCTGAAAATGATTTTTCTACACCCTCAGCATAGAAGAAGCCAAGGTCTCCCCCTTTATCGGAAGAAACTTCATCATGGGAATATTTCTTTGCCAGCTCGGCGATATCTGTTCCACCTTTCAACTCTTTTTGTACTTCCAGAATTTTTTCACGGGCTTTTTTCGTAAGTTCATCTTTCCTTGCCCGTAAATCCTCAATTTTACTGTTACGAATCAGGTCCGGAGGAAAGGGTGAGATAAGCACGTGACTTACTCGGTAAGCCTCGGGCCTGTGAAACTTCTCCCTGTTATCATCGTAGTACTTTTTCACCTCAGCATCATCTATTTCCACCTTGCCTTTAACGTGGTTTTCGAGAATGATCCCTGCAAGGGCATCCACTTCGATTGATCTTTTAAGGTCATTTTCGGTGATATTTCGTTGATCCAGCGCCTTGTTAAATTCATCATCATTCTTATATGCAGACCGCAATGCCTTCAGTCCTTCTTCTACAACTTTTGGATCGGCTTTCAGGTTGAGTTTCTGGCCCTCCTGATACATCAACTCCCGAACAATCTCTTTGTCGATAATTTGACGAACCATCTTGTCTTTCTGAGGCGATGTCAGCCGTGTCTTCAATTTTTTCAAAACACGCATGAACTCAAATTTGATAAAATTTGCTGGAATCTCACTTCCATTCACGCGTGCGACCACATTTGGAATCGCTGGAATCTGGTTGAGGCTGCTGAGCGGTCCTTCGGCATGAACTGTTCCCAATCCGCCCACCAGCAGGACTCCTATAATAAGTAATGAAAACCATTTTTTTGTCACACGCATGAAATCACTCCAGAAATCTGTTAAAAAGTTAATGTACGGTAATAAATTTTGGGATAATAGGTGGCAGACTACCACTCCTTCGTGTAAGTTGCAACTCTACGCAGGAAGCCAATTTTGGCGACAATACAGTTTTCAAATGAGCCGCTACACGCGACAACACAGTCTTTGAACCTCTACATACAACCTTAGGATGAATCGTTCTTCAGTCACTGACTCCAGATTCGTGCCATTTTTCTGTCTGTTCATTTCAGGCACAGCCAGCCTGGTCTATGAACTGATCTGGATCAGGCAATTGGCATTGGTTTTCGGCGGTACCTTGTACGCCATCAGCGCGGTCTTATGCGCGTTCATGACCGGACTTGCTCTGGGCGCGTGGGCTATTGGTCAATATATAAACTCTCAAAATAAAAAAGGGATGGTTCTTGATTCGGTCCGGCTTTACGGACTCCTTGAAGGAGCGATCGGACTTTACGCTCTCT
This sequence comes from uncultured Nitrospina sp., assembly GCA_913045445.1. Taxonomy (GTDB): domain Bacteria; phylum Nitrospinota; class Nitrospinia; order Nitrospinales; family VA-1; genus Nitromaritima. The sequence goes on from CAJWQP010000007.1 coordinate 45,849, forward strand.
TTTTCCCTATTGGGCTGGATTTACTTACCGAATGGTATGCTCCAATCGTTACAGGAACTCTTGATCCGGGTTCTCAGCTTCACTGGATTGAATTTGGCCTCAGCACAATGCTCATGCTCCCCGCCACGGTCTGCATGGGCGCGACTCTTCCCCTCATCGGCAGTTGGTCCATTGGTCAGCGGAGCGACCGGGTCATCGCTGACATTTCTATCCTGTACAGCCTGAACACTTTCGGCGCCGTTGCGGGGTGTTTGTATACTCAAATGTTCGCGGTGAAATTCTTCGGCATCAGCACAACCAATTTAACCGCGGTTGCAATGAACGGCATGGTCTTTCTCCTCTGCGTCACCTTCCGACAACGCATGGTCGATGAACCATCGGCTCGAACGATAAAACTCAAAAAGGACAGTGGCGGCGAACCTGCTCCGGAACGAGGGCTATCATTACTCCTTCTCCTGATATTCATTTATTCAGGTATGGCCTCGCTGGCGAGCGAAATATTGTGGACACGTGTGCTGGTCTTTCCCATGGGGACGACGCTCTATTCTTTCGCGCTCATCCTGGCGACGTTTCTATTCGGAATTGCATTGGGAAGTCTGGTTGCCGACAAACTTCTGGGAAATTCCCACCGCATTCTCAAGTTTCTACTGATTGAGTTGACCATCGCCATAGCATGTATCGCTATTCTCCCCATGTTTGAGCGTTTGCATGAATGGACTTTGCAGGCGGACCACTTATTTTACGATCTCGATAACATCGCGCTGAAAACTCTTGGCATTCGATCCCTGTTTGCTTTCGGGCTCATGTTTCTGCCTACGCTTGGTTTTGGACTTCTGTTTCCACTCGCGAACCGCATTAATCTGAACTTGTTTGGAACGGTCAGCGGAACGCTGGGTAACAGTTACGCTCTGAATACGATAGGAGCTGTGCTGGGGACTATTCTCACCCCCTTCTTCTTCATCCCGCTCATGGGAATCCGACTGTCCTTGTTCGCGATCTATTCTATCTTGATCGTGCTTTGTTTCGCCGCGATGGCAACTCATTTCAAGTGGAGCGGCAAACGCCTTGCGACTTCTGCCATCGTCACGACCCTTATCATTTATGGAGGTTATTCCTGGTCCAGCCCCAATGTCGACACCGGACAACCAGGCGACCACAATCTGGCAAGAACAGAAATCAACGTTCCTAAATCGCAACTGAAACTTCTGGAATATAAGGAAGGCGACTTTTCTACCCTCAGCGTAACAGAAGACAGAAAATCTGGCGCACGCACTTTGTATATGAATGGATTCAGCACGGCGACCGTTTCAGACTCTATCGGTGGAAGCGCTTATATGCAGGCGATGGGATTTGTGCCGATGGCTTTGCACCCTGATCCCAAAAAGGCTCTGGTCATTTGCTTTGGAACCGGAAACACAACGGGCACGGTCTCTTTGTTTCCCGGTGTGGAAGTGGATGGTGTGGAAATCGACAAGCATGTTCTGTCATTTGCCCACCGGTTTTCTAAATGGAACCGAAACGTGCTGGAAAAACCCAACGTCCACATGCGCATCCAGGATGGACGCACCTACACACGATGGACCAATAACAGCTATGACGTTATCACACTGGAGCCCATGTCTCCGGTTCAGGCAGGCACGGTCAATCTTTATTCCCGTGAGTTTTATCAACTGGCCGCAAATCGATTGAACAAAGGCGGGCTCATGATGCAGTGGCTACCGCTCCACCTTGTGGGTCCGGAGGATGCACGATCCATCCTGAAAACGTTTCAGGAAGTTTTTCCACACACATCCATCTGGAACAGTTTTTTAACGCGCATCGTTTTACTGGTCGGGTCAAACGATCCGATCATTCCCGACAAGATACGGTTTGATGAATTGATGCAGACACCGAGACTCAAGGAAGCAGCGCAGCAAATGGGAGTGAACTCTTTTCTCGACTTCACAGATTTTTTCCTGGCTGATGGCGAGCGGGTTAAATCTTTCGTAGAAAGCGCGGAGGTCGTGACCGATGACCAACCTCTGCTTGAATTCTCTCCGGTCACACTTCTTCCGCCACTGCAATGGCAGGTGGATGAAACATTTCTGAATCTGCTGAGACATCGAGTGAGACATTACCCGGAGGTGAGGGGATTGATCACGTCTGAAAAAACGAGATGGCGGAGAAATTTCCGCACCCGCACCGCGCAGAGGCTTTCTGTATTTTCAAGGCGCTATCATGGTCCGGGCGAACACGCCTTCAACCGGGAAATTTATCCCGACGGACTCAAAGCGGTCAAAACTTATCTGGACAAACAAGGGGATGAACCTATCAGGCTTGAAGGCACTGAGTGGAGATAAATAGGCTATAAGTTCTTCATGGCTTTCCAGACTTCAACGCCAAGGTATGGAATGAGGGGCGAAAGGCAAGGCCCCCTAACCTCCACCCTGAAGGGCACCTTCGGCCTCACAGAAGGGGAAGCTTCAATAGACCCCTCTTTTTAAAGAGGGGCTGGGGTGATTAAAAAATTTCATTTAAGATGTGGCCAGATTTTCCAGCAACCTGGAATTTACTCCATCACAAGATGTTCGAGAGCTTTGAAGGCGGTGGATTCTTTCATGACCGCTTGTGCTTCTTCACTGATTCCATTACCGAATATATCGACGTATTTAAGGGCCGTCAGTGTCTGGCTTTCTGCAATGGCCTTCCCGCCTTCATCGCCGATTTTATTCTGCGCCAGATCAATCCGCTCCAGATTAACGAGCATGAGGGAATCGGCAATCGCCTTGGCTCCATCAGGTCCAATGGCGTTCTTCCAGAGATTGAGTGAGATAAGGCGGGAAAAGATCGGCGATTGGGCAATCGTCCGTGCGCCTTCATCGCCTATCGAGTTTCTTTCCAGATTGAGGGACGTGAGCCCGAGCAACAGGGTGGACCCCGCCAGAGCTTGAATCCCTTTATCGGTGATATCGTTTCGCTCCAGCTTCAACTCGCGCAGGTTGGAAAGTTCCGGGCACTGCACCAGATATTCCATTCCCTCGTCACCTATATACTTCAGGCGCAGGTCAAGAACCGTTCCTTCCTGAAGAAGATTTTTTTCGATTAAAGTTTCTACGGGTTGGTCATTGAAAGGTCGATTCATTCGTTCATCCTTTTTTCTTTCGGGTTTTAGCGGTATCTTTTTTTTCCATCATATCCATACGCTCGCGCAGTGATTTGTTCTCTGTTATGACATCATCCAGTTCCGAGCGAATATCCTTCATCTCTTTCGGTTTGATTGCCGATTCACGCAGATAGGTTATGGTATCTTCGGCACGCCTTTGCAATCTGCCATCGGTTTCGTTGTTGACTATTTGCCTGAGCACCGGAATCGCCGACAGGTCGTCCAATTGCTTCATCGCCGAAATGGCGCCTAATTTACCACGAAACACCGCCGCTGGAGTACCCCGTTTTTCGCGCGCATATCTTTTCAAATGCTCGATGACCTCTCCTTTGCGGTGGGGGTGCCGGTGGGCCAGTTTCGCCAGCGCCCGCATTGCGGCCTGACGGCTGTTGCGGTGCGCTCCATACTCTGCTCCCCTTACCAGATAATCCCATGACTCCTCATTTTCCAGATCGGCAAGCGCGTTGTAAATAGCCGTCTGTGCCATCGCATTATGAGAAGGACGACTGATTGATCCTTCGAGAAATTCAAGTGAATCCTTGTCTTTTATTTTCCCAAGTGTCTGCAAGGCAACGGCCTCGACCCTGTAAGAAGAATCGCCTCTGGCAATTTTACGAATAGCCTGCGTCGCTTTATCATCATTAACAAAATTTCCCAGTGCGCTCACAACCGCACGACGTGTTTTAGGATCTTTGATTTTCAGTCCGCCAATGAGCATATCCCTTGCCTTGTCCCCACCAATTTTGCCCAATGCCCTTGCGATGCGCGTCGCAACGCCCCACTCTTTTTCTTTACGCAGTCTTTCTCCCAGAACTTTTACATCCTCTGTTGATGATTTTTTCGTCAGTGCGGCGGCGGCCTCCAAACGTCCAATCGGATCTGGGTCACGCTTCAGTTGCTCATGAAGCATGGGACGGGAAATATCAATCACCACTACTTTGCAGGGGCATTCGTAGTCAGGATCAATCCTGAAAAAAAGCGGCTTGCTCTTGAGCCGGAAACAGAATTTTTCTTTTTCCGACTTTATTTCTATGGGAAACCTCTCATCACCCTTCTTGTAATAAAACGCCAGAGTGAAGGGTATCTTGAACAACAGCTCTTCGTTTTTCTTTTCGGCTTTCTGAGTTTGCTTGACTCCAACCGTCGCCACCTTGCTACCGGAGTCCCATGAAAATGTCAGCTCCAGCTTTGGATAACCGCCACGGAATATCCATTGATGCAACCATTCGTCATAGTTACAGCCAGTCACTTCCTCAAGACATCGAATGAAATCCATTGTCTCAACCAGATCGTAGCGGTGGCGGTTTAAATAAATTTCCAGCGCTTTCCGGAAATGTTTTTCTCCAACAATGGATTTAAGATGATGCAAACGCACCGCGCCGCCCGGATAAAGATGGGCATCGAACAAATCGATGGGTTCCTTATATACATTGGTAACAATAGGTCGCCGATAGGTGAGGTCCTCGCTGAAATAAGTTTCCGCATCCTCCAGCAGTTGATATCTGAAATCGTTTTCCCCCTTGGACTCATGGGTATAAAGAGCATCGAAATAAGTCGCGAACGATTCGTGCAACCAGGCATGCGACCAGTTTTTGGCCGTCACAATATTACCAAACCATGTGTGCGCCGCTTCGTGCGCCACCAGTCCGTTAGAGTCACCGTCCAGCGCGGCACGGTCGTCATGCAAAGTGAGGTCGGTCTGAGTGGTTACTGTGAAGTTTTCCATTCCTCCAAAAATGAATTCCGGGACCGCGATTTGCGTGTAATGTTTGTAAGGATAATCGAAGCCGGTATATTCGGAAAAAAATCGAATGATCTTTCCTGTTTCCTTGAAAGCATTACGCCCCTCTCTTTCACGCCCCTTCTGGACATACCACTTGATATCAACTCCCTTCACTGTTTCCTTATGTTCGGCAAACTCGCCCGCGACAAAGGATAACAGATAAGTCGAATACGGTAATTCCATCTTGTAGTGAAAAAAAGAACCGGTCGGTGACAACTTCTTTTTAACCAGACGTCCGTTTGACAACCCAAACATCCCCGGTGGAAGGTGCATGAGGACTTCTGTCGTTTGCTTGAAATTGGGTTTATCAAAGCAAGGGAAATAGTAGCAGGAGTCCTCATCCTGTCCCTGTGTCCACAGCGTTTTGAAGCGACCGGCGTGATGATTGTCTGGTTTCGTGAAATAAACCCCTGCTACGGGATGGCTAACTGAATGATCCATTTTTACGCGCAACCGCTCACCCGTTTTGTATTTTTTCTTAAGAGTGACAATTATTTTTGTTCCGGTGTTCTCAAAATCGACTGATTTTCTGCCAATCAAAACACGAGAGACTTCAAGATTGACTGCATCAAAAACAACCTCTTCCACGCCATGCCCTTTGATCTCCAAGTCATATTGAGTGCTCCCCCAAACGCGTTCCTCCTTCCAGTCGAAATTCAAGTCCAACGTAAGATGCTCTGGCAAAACCTGAGCATCGGGAGTGTAATGTGCTTTGGCCCCTTTATGGGCAAACGATTTACGATCCAAAAGTCCCCAATGCTCGGACTCACCTTCATGAAAATGGCACTTGCAATAACGTGTAGAGCTCATAATAATTATCTGACCGGTTTATTTGAATTATGCTCTATTGTATAAGCCCTTACCAGGATGTCAACTGGAACTGAAATTCCTGCTAATATGAATTGTTTTTGAATTGCCAAAGGAAGCGGAGACACCTAATATTAGAGGACTACCGCGTAAGAAAGCACCCGGCCTCATTTCACGGATTTTGCCATGAGCGACAAAACAACATTCGATTCCGACCCGGAAGTTCTTTCACGAATCGCTTCTTTGAACATTTGTGCCACTAATCTGGTCGAAGGTCTGTTATCAGGCCATCATCGAAGCAGGCACAAAGGATCCAGCGTTGAGTTCGCCGAATACAAGGACTATTCCCCCGGCGATGAAATCAAACATATCGACTGGAAAGTGGTGGGAAAAACAGATAAATACCACGTCAAACAATTTGAACAATCCACTAACCTGAAAGCCACCATCCTGCTCGACACCAGTGGGTCCATGGGCTACGAATCGCCTGACCCCAGAGGGATGAAAAAAATGGACTACGCGCGCACCCTTGTCGCCGCGCTTTCCTATCTTTTTCTCAAGCAATACGATGCAGTGGGCCTGTCTTTATTTAATGAGAATGTAATAAATCATATCCCGCCACGTTCCAAGCCAGCTCATTTTCAACATATCCTTCACGGGCTGGCAACTATGACACCAACGGGGGTCACCCGACTTGAAGATGTCATTGGCAACCTGGTGGAACGACTACCCAGCCGAGGAATCCTTATTTTAGTTTCTGACTTTCTCACCAAGGAAACAGAGGTAGAACAAAAACTCAAACTTCTCGTTTCACGAGGGTTGGAAGTGATTCTATTTCATATACTGGACCCCGACGAAGTATCCTTTCCGTTTGAAGGCGATATTGTATTTGAGTCACTGGAAGACGACCCTCAAGTTGGCCTGGACCCTGAGGACATCAGAGAAACCTACAAACGTGAGATTCAAAATCAGATTCAGTACTATCGGTCATGCTGTGCCGGACTGGGAATAGATTATGTATTTCTTGAAACATCAACTCCGTTGGAACAAGGGCTGAGTTATTATTTGTTGCGACGGAAAAGTCTGGGCAAATCGAGAACATAAAATGAGCCTTAATTTTCTCTCTCCCTTATATTTGTTTGGATTGCTGGGAATGACCATTCCCATCATGGTTCACCTGTTGACCCGGCGCCAACAAAAACACCTTCGGTTTTCAGCAGTGCATTTATTATTACAGTCGCAAAAACGCTCCATCAAACGCTCTACCCCGAACCGGAGGTTTTTACTGTTCATCCGGTGCCTGGGAATAGCCTTACTCAGCCTGGCCCTGGCGAATCCAATTTTTTCATTTAGCGGGCCCTCTGATTTTCTTCCCAACAGTCCTTCGGCAAACGTATTCATCCTTGACGATTCCTACAGCATGGGTACTCTTGCCGATCAAAAATCCTATTACACCCACGCCGTTGATGCGTTACTTGACATGAGTCAATCCTTATCCAGCGAAAGCGTTTACAGCGTGGTATCAGCATCTGGCCCTGCCAGGGTGTTACTCGATTGGAGTACGGACTCCTCCAAAGCAGAAAAACTGTTAAAGCTGAGTCAGCCTTCTTCACGCACCACCGATATTGGTCAGGCGATCGCCGAGACTTTTCGGCTATTGGATTCCGCTTCACAAAAGAAAAAACGAGTTTACATCTTAACCGACAGGGATAAAAACGGGTGGAATGAAGAAAGCTTCTCGCTGACAGGAGAAACGCGCTATCCAATCAACATAATCGACTTTTCCGGAATGCGACAAGGAGGAAACCGGGCGGCCGTGGAACACACCGAAGTAAGACAGGAGTTCCTGAGCAATAGCCGCGTGATTAGAGTCAAAACAAAAATACTCAATCTGTCGCAAACAAAACCCATCAGAAAACTAAAGGTATCTCTCTGGATCAACGGCAAAAAACAAAATGAAGGAACATTGGATATCCCAACCAAATCCTCAGCAGAAAAAGAATTTTCCTTTCCCTTAAAGGAAAATGTCGCGTTAAACGGTGAAGTCCGGATTGAGGACGATTCCCTGCTCAAAGACAATGTTCGATTCTTCAATTACCAGCCGAACCGGACTATTAAAACTCTTGTGGTAGACGGCGACCCGAAAACAATAGAACATCAAAGCGAAACATTTTATCTTGAGCGAGCTTTGAATCCATTCTCAGTTTCCCTTTCTAACATTGAGCCCACCGTTTCCACGCTGGCGGAACTTTCAACGCGCGACCTGTTCGACTATTCAGTGATTATGCTTTGCAACGTTCGTGACCTCCCTTTCGGCTACGAACAGGAACTGGAAAAATTCGTCATGCGTGGTGGAGCGTTATTCATAACCCTAGGAGATCAGGTAGATGCCAAGTTCTATAATGAAAGGATGGGCAATATTCTTTCTGTCCGTTTGCAGGCAATACACCAGATCGCAAAAGACGGTGAGCCGTTTCGACTTCTCATTAAACCCAGCAAACATCCGGTCTTAAAAGTTCTTAAGGGTCGAACCCTTGAAGAAATGAAAAGTATCCGATTTCACTCATTATATAGCGTTGAACCCAGAGAGAACTTAAAACTCACCGTCCCAATGTCGTTTGAAAACAAATTTCCCGCGCTGATCGAATCAACAGCCGGTAAAGGCAAAGTTATTCTCTTCGTCTCCAGCATTGATCGCGACTGGAATAATTTCTCTATTCAACCCACTTTTCTGCCATGGATACAACGATGGGTGAAATACTCAGCACGCGGACTCGACAGCCTCATGCTAAAAGAATTGCTGGTGGGCGAACCTTTCAGCCGGGAAGAACCATCGGAAAGCTCTCAAACCTACATTGTTTTACCAGGGGGCAAAACCACTCGTCCTTCTTTCGAAAACGGACAGGTAACATTTGAAAGCACCAATCGTCCGGGGATATACCAACTTTATCGAGGAAGTTCCAAAGCTGACACAAATGCCACACTTCTTCAATTACCTCCCGGCACGGAACCGGCCGGATCTTTTAGCGTGAACATCGACACAACAGAATCTTCTTCTATCAAGATAACCAACGAGGAAATTGAAAACTTTTTACCCGGCATGGATATCACATATTTTGATGGTTACCAGAAACGTGACCTAAATGGGTCTGAAGGAGGTTCGCCCATGTCCACCGCCTTCATGTTGTTGATGGGGTCAATGCTCCTTTTTGAAGGGTGGTTAGTACGAAAAGAATAACTCCTCCACTATCTCTCGACTGGCTCAGGACAGGCGTGGGAGGCAACTTGTTTTACTTTTCCTGCGCGACTAAAATTTCCTGAGTGCATCCTAAACAGGAAAGGTTCGATGTTTCTCCCCTTGGGCCCACTTCTGCACACCTGAAATGCCTCCTAATATTTAAGGAATCCGCGAAGATCATTTGTTATACTGGCCTCATCGGATGCAATTAATATTTCCGCAACCCTGTTGATCAGGGGACACAATATATTTCATGAAATTACTCAGATCATCCTTTTATGCGCTCCTCTACTGCATGCTCCTGTGTGGAATTATGCAATCCCGCACCGTTTCTGCTGAAGCCCTCTCTCCCGATTCAATTGAGAAACGCCTTACATCGATTTTCTCCAAAAACTCAGAATCGATTGACCTGACAGAAACATTACTCTTGATATCCAGAGACTGGAATTCTGCTTTGAATGAAAAGCCTTTGCGAGATGAAATCGACCAAATAGTGAAAGCGGTGCAAACCCAGTTGCGACCCGAAGGCACCGCACAGGAAACAGTCGATATACTGCGACAAGTGATCCACAACGAGAAAGGGTATCGCTACACAGACCAGGTCGACAACCAGGGGGTACCAGTCAATCCGGACGAACTTTTCCTCCACGGGATGCTGAAATCCAAACGCGGGTACTGCATGAATCTTTCTCTCCTGTACCTTATTGTGGGAGATCGCTTGAACCTTCCTCTTTACGGAGTCGGTTTGCCCAATCATTTTTTTGTCCGTTACGAATCGGGAATTGACCGCATCAATATAGAAGCCACAGAATCGGGCGCCAGCTATCCAGACTCATTTTACGAAAACAAATTTGGATTAAAGTTTGATGCCGGAACCCCCTTTTTCACCCATAACCTGAACAAAAAGCAAACTCTGGGTGCCTATCTTTCTAATGTAGGGATGGTCTATTACAAAAATTCGCGTTCGCAAAAAGCTATTTTTTATTTAAAACCCGCAACCGAAATAAATCCTTTATCGATTGAAGTGCATAACAATCTGGCAAACATCTATGGCGAAATGAAACTGGGCGGGCTGGCAATTGAACAATATCAGAAGGCATTGATCGCCGATCCGAATAGCGTCCCCACTTTATATAACCTTGGCCTGACCTATGTCGACCTTGCTGATTCAGACAAAGCCATCGATACATTTTTACAGGTAACGCAGATCAAACCTTCGTTTGCTAAAGCGCATCGGCAATTGATTCAACTTTATCTCGCTAAAGAAAAGTTCATTAGCGCTCTTTTACATTTAAAACAAATGATCAAGATAAACCCCAATGATATAAGTAGCCATGTCACTATGGGGAAAGTTTATACCAAGCTGAAAAACTTCAGACTAGCCGTGGAAACCCTCCATCGTATAAAATCGCGTCATCCAGACAATATCGAAGCCCTTGAAGCGCTGGCTGAGACCTATTACAGGATGGAGTTTCTTGATCGTTCAATATTCGAATACCGACACCTTTTGGAAAAGAATCCCAAATATCTTCCCGCTTATATCCAGTTGGGGTGGGTTCACTATCGCAAGGGCGAGTTTCGCATGGCCATCGCCTGGACCCGCCGCGGCCTGAAACTGGGAATCAAATCGCCTCAACTGATCACCCTCGCCAATATGAATCTGGGGTTGTATGCCTGGATGAACGGAAACCACTCATCGTCAAAAAACTGGTACCAAGAGGCATTAAAAGATACGTCAGGTACCGTACAACAGGGAATATTGAATGACCTGAAAGAATCCACCGTCCTCTTTCCCAAGCGCAAAGAAGCAGATTTTTATTCCGGCTGGATCTACATGAAATCCGGAAAAAGAGAAAAGGCTCTCCCCTTTTTACGACGCTTTCTGGCTCTCGCTCCCGATGGCGAATTGGCAGATGAGGCAAGAAACCTACTCAGCGAAAAATCACCCCCTGGGACAACCGAAAAACCTGCCGATCCTGATAGTGGTTCAGCCTCGACAGGAAAGACTCCAGAAGATATGGCCCTGGTTCCCGGCGGATTTTTCATCATGGGCTCCAACGATCATGGCGAAGACGAATCCCCAGAACATAAAACCTATATGGCCCCCTACTACATCGACCTTTATGAAGTTTCAGCAAGCGATTTCGCTGAATTCCTGAACGAGGTCAACAATGTGAATGGATATTACCTCGATAATAAATTCGGGACACTGTTTTTCAATGGCAGGTACCATCCCAGAAAAGGATTCGAAAATCATCCCATCAACAACGTCAAATGGAGGGGAGCCGCTGAATATTGCAAATGGAAAGAAAAACGTCTTCCCACCGAAGCAGAATGGGAGAAAGCCGCTCGCGGCACGGATGGACGCATTTATCCCTGGGGAAACAATCCGCCCAAACCTGACCTGGCCCGGTATCGGCAGGAGTGGACAAAGGAAATTGCACACCATGTGATGGTCCCGGTGAATATTTTCCAGAAAGGCACAAGCCCCTATGGGGTGTATAACATGGCAGGAAACGTCAAAGAATGGGTAGACGACTGGTTCGATCGAGAGTATTATGATGATCCAGCCAATCACATAAATCCCAAAGGCCAAATCGGAGGGGAATTTAAGGTATTGAAAGGAGGGTCGTGGCGGGACCTCAAGGGATTTATTTATTCCTCATTCCGCAACAACAACCGTCCCGGAGCACGATTGGATGACTATGGTTTCCGTTGCGCGAAAAGTCTCAAAGACAAGAGCGGAACGAAACAATTAACCAAATGGCCACAGACCAAACGGTCACAGACTAAACGACCACAATGGGAAATACTAATGTTTGAACGAG
>CAJWQP010000008.1 GCA_913045445.1 uncultured Nitrospina sp.
CCATGAAAATCCCGGCTACCGGTGATGATGAGTCCGAATTGCCGCGAGAGGTCTTTATAATATTCCACTTTTCCTGTCCGCTCGTGGTAAGGGTAAACACATTCCATTCCCAAAAGTCCGAACGATTTTAATTCTTCAACCATACCGGGGACATCATCGTAGGTATATCCTTTGGCAGGATTGTACAGGGAGTAAGATCGTTCTCCTGGATGCGCCAATACCGGAACGCCATTGCATTCGCGAATCAGCCGGATGGCATCTGCCATTTCCAGGTTCTTGCGCTCGACATTGTATCTCACAAGATACCGGTCGAAAGCATCCCGGCTGTTCGCAACGATTCCCAATCGGGCCATCTCTTTGGCCAGATGGGGTCGCGCCAGAACACCCTCGGCGGCGCGACGCACATTCTCATACTCAACGGTTCCCCGAAATTTTTCCGGTATCACTTCGTTGATGCGCGTTATCAATTCACGCATGCGCTTTTCCCGTTTGAAAGCCATCTCCGTCACTTCCCGACACAGTTCTTCCGACAGGAAATCCGCCGACTCAAAATAAGCCAGCAGATGGAGATTGAATCCTCTATAGCGCACCGTGATTTCGATTCCGGGAAAAGCAAAAATCCCCTCTGCCTCAGCCGCTGGTATAAACTCATCGATACCTCCAAAGGTATCGTGATCAGTCAGGCAAAGAGTGGAAACTCCGTTATTTTTTGCGATATCAACCAGTTTTGTCGGTGAAAATTCTCCATCTGAAAATGTGGAATGCATATGAATCTCAAATTTTTCCATGGGCCTATAATAACCTTATTTAACGGCTTTGGAAAGCCGGGGAGAGGAATAGCCGCTTTAGCGACCTGGAAATTGTCCTTCAAAGCTTGATTGCCTTGTTAAAATTTTTCGGATACTCTTGAGACATGATCAGACATCGACTCCTCATGGCCTGGGTTGCGGCCTTTATATTTTTAGGAATCGCCAGTGATGCACGCTCGCTTGCCGAAGTGCCTCCGCGTGAGTTCCTCATTGTTTATACAGGGAACACTCTGGGTGAACTTAAACCTTGCGGCTGTGCGAAAGAAGAGGATCAAGGCGGATTCGAGCGACGAATGACTTATTTCAAGCAAGTCGGCTTGAACTCGAAAAACACATTATTTGTCGACACGGGAGACAGCTTCAAAGAACCTTCTCGGCAAGGGAAAATCAAGGCCCGCTATCTCATGCAGGCCATGTCCCTGTTGAAATATGACGCTGTGATTCCAGGAGACAAGGACCTCGTCTATGGCGAATCATTTCTCAAAAAGGGCGCATCAATCCCCTGGCTGTTGAGCAACGCCCGTTTGAGCAAAGTGAGTCCACCTGAAACGAGGATCAAAAAACTGGAAAACGGGCTCGCTATAGCCATGCTGGCTGTGGTCGATCCTGAGATGTATTATGCCGCCGAGCACAGTGGAGGACGCATTACAGACCCCAAAAAATCGGCCAAAAGGTTGATCGATAAAATTAACGGGTCGGAGCGCCCTGACGTAATCGTTTTGCTCACCCACATGAAACGGGAAAAAGCGCTTTCCTTGTTGGCGCTGGATGGAGTAGACGTGGTGATCAACGGTCATATCGAAAAAGATACGGATGTCATCGACATGACTCCGGTAAAGCAGGATGGAAAAATATTCATTCAGCCAGGACCGAGAGGTCAGAAGATGGGGGAGTTGACCGTTCGGATTGATGAGGCCGGTAACAAATCGTTTGACCAGCGTATGGTACGTCTGGATTCCAATATAAAATTCGATCCTGAAATGATAAAATGGTATGAAGATTACAACCGGGAAGTGGAGGACCTGTTCTTCACATCGCTGGACGCACGAAAAGACCAGCACGGGAAAGAAAAAGTCTATGCGTCAGAGCAGACGTGCCTGACCTGCCACCCCGGGAAACATGCGGTATGGAGCCAGTCGCGTCACGGTCATGCTTACGAAACCCTCAACCGGGTCAACAAGGCGTTTGATCCGGAGTGCCTGATATGCCATGTTACCGGATTCAACCATGCCGGGGGATTCATCAGTGAGGTGGATACGCCGGAACTGAAGAATGTGCAGTGTGAAGTGTGCCACGGTCCGGGTCTGAAACATGCAAAAGATCCGCAAACCGGATTGGGTCGCAATGCCCGACAGGCCTGCAAACTCTGCCATGTAAAAAATCATAGCCCGAATTTTAATTACTCAAATTATTGGCCCAAAATAAAACATTGATCCGATTGGAAACTACAAGGAGATTTTCATGAAAAACAGTAATAACCCTCTGCTAAAAAGCTTGCAAAAAGTTTTACTGGCTCTTCTGCTGGTTGGCTTCATCATCCCGCCGGGCCTGGCTCTAGCTGGAGACAAAATCCGGGGAAAATATAAAGTCATCGGTTCCATAGAAAAACTCAAAGGCGCAAAGCAGGTTGAGATGGCAGAATTTTTCAACTACTCCTGCGGTCATTGTTACCGTTTTCTGGAGACATCTAAAAAACTACGCGACAAGTTCAGGGACAAGCTCTTCCACAAAAAATATCCTATTTACTGGGGACAACAAACTGCCATCCCCGCCAAATCCTATTACATAACCGATGAGTTGGGGATCGAAGAAAAATTCACCCAGGAGTTGTTCGACACCAACTTCAAACTCCATATCAATATATTTCGGCCCAGAGTGATTCAGCGTCTCTCACAACATTACAAGATAGAACAAGAAATCAGAGATGGCATGAAATCACCCTCCATCGAAGCTAAGGTTCAGAAATCACTGGCTTTGTTTAAAAAATACGCAGGTGACGAAACGCCAACGGTTATCCTCAATAATGTGCTGAAAGTAACCCCCAGTATTTCAGGCGGCTCGGTGGAAAAGATGACGGAAAATCTGGAACTTATCATTGAAGACATTCTGAGCTATAATTAGCGCTCTTTAGTTTCTCCACGGGAATTATGACGAACCCATTCTTATCCAGAAAAACAGCTGCATTGTTGACGGCGACTTTGATGGGCTTGCTTCTGCTATTTCCAGCAGGGGACGGAAAGCAGAGCTCTGCCCTGCTGTCCACAGCCGAGGCCGGGTTTTTCAGTAATGATCTTGAGCTTTTCGAAGAAGTTGTTGACCTGGTGGGAGATAAATATGTTTATCCCCCCGATTATAAAAAAATGTTCATGGCCTCTGTTGAGGAAATGGTGCGGACTCTTGATGATGAAAATATCATCATGAGCGACACTCCGGGCGGACAAGCCATATCACGATTCGACTCGTCCATTCGCTATCAGCTCAACTTCAACCGGGAACACGATCTGGAAGATTTCAAGAAAATATATTACTTCCTGCATGAGGAATCAAAAAACAAACTGAGCAAGGAGGAGCTTGAAACAGCCGCCGTTACGGGTCTTATGAACTCACTGGATCCCTATTCCCAATACATGGATGCCGAGGTCTTTGGCAAATCGATGCGCGATACGGAAGGAAAGTATGGCGGACTGGGCATGGTCATCACCATGAAGGACAACCGTCTCTATGTGGTGAAGACCATGAAAAATTCCCCGGCCGAACGCGCCGGAATTTTACCGGATGATATTTTTGAAAAAGTCAATGGAGAGGATATCAGCAAAACCCAGATAACAGAACTTGCCGATATGCTGAGAGGCTACCCGGACACAAAAGTCACCATATCCCTGCGCAGGCAGTCGGACAAGCGGGAGCGTACCTATACGCTGACCCGGAAAATCATCTCTATCGAAACCGTTGAATATGAAACGCTGGAAGATAATATTGGATCGATAAAAATCACCAGTTTTTCCAAACAAACCAACGATCAGTTAAAGGAGGCACTCGCAAAGTCCAAAAAGGATAAGGTGAAGGGCTTCATTCTCGACCTGAGGGATAATCCTGGCGGCTTACTCGATCAATCGGTAAAAGTCGCCAGTCATTTTCTGTATCGCAACCGACTCATAGTCTATACACAGGGCCGAGAAAGTACCAGCCATAACGAATACCGGGCTCAATACAAAAACAGTCTCCATTTCATGCCAGTCATCATCCTGATCAACCAATACAGCGCAAGCGCGGCGGAAATTGTCGCCGGAGCGTTGAGAGATTCAGGGAAAGCGCTGATCGTAGGGGAAAACTCCTACGGCAAAGGTACCGTTCAAACCATTTTCCGCACCAGTGACGGGTCGGGCCTCCGCCTGACAACCTCAAAATATTACACACCGTCGGGAACGGATATCACAGAACATGGGATCGTTCCTGAAGTTCGCATCATTAAAGACCACATTCCGGAAGGAGATTCGCAAGCAGAGAAAAAATCAAAGACCGAGCCTCCTCAATTCGGTTCAGGTTCGCTGATAAAACTTAAAGAGTCCGAGGTTAAAAGTTTCATCCAGAAAAAACACTACACAAAAGAGAAGTCCGCTGACCCCACCTTTCTGTTTGCAAAAATGCTCATCAAAAATGTTTCGGTGGCGAATAAAAAGAAAACTCTGGAAAAAGCACGCGAGTTGGCAACCAATATTCATTACTGATTTATTAGAGGACTGCTTCAATGAACATCATCAACATTGATTACGATAACGAGACTCTTCAGAGTGATTACTTCACCTGGAAGATTGTTGCCAACGATAAAAATAAGTTTCTTCTTCTGCAACGCGAGGACAATGGTCGCTATCACGCCGCCGAAGCCGACGTTAAGAAAAAACATCTCTGGGAAGTTAAAGAGATATCATTCCGTGGACCCGATGGCGACACCTATTTCTTCGATGAAGAAACCGGCGTTGACAAACTTTGAACTATTAAAAACGAATTAAAAAAGTTTGAGGGACTTCAGGTGGGCCAGGGATTTCTTGAGTTCATCCTTGGTTTTGTTGGCGAGAAAGTTGCCTCGCAGATCGAGCTTTTTCAGTTTGGGAAAGTTTTTGGTGGCCCCGAAACCCAACGCCCCGGCGTCACGAGTTTCTGTCCAGCCCAGTTGAATTTCTTGCAGATTGGGAAAGCTGGCAGATTTCGCAAGGGCGAGAGATCCGGCATCACCCAGTATATTATGCCGCAATATCAAAACCTTTAACTTGGACAAAGGCGGCATTTCCGCAAGCAAACCCGCCCCCACTGCAGTGATTTCGTTGTATCGCAAGTCTATCTTTTCAACTTTTTTCAACACATCACTGGCAATCAGGCGTTTGATACCTTCGTCTCCTATTTTCTTCCCGGAGAGATTTAAAAATTTTCCGCGCCGTTTTAAACTACCCTTGAATAAGGCATCATAATCAACCGGTCCCTTGTTGAATCCCTGAGCATAACCCGGTGAGACGGCAGGCCCCATAACAAACGCATTAAGCATAAGCAAAGCGAGCAGAATCAAAGAGGCCCTATTTCTCCCGGACAGGCGATTAGTCCTCATCGTCATCTCTTCCGCTCTCCCTGGCCCTTGCTTCCAGCTCATCCCAACTGCTGATCTGATCTTCGTCTTCCTCGTAATCATCCTGATAAATAAAATCTTTCAAATCATCTACATGCAAATGACAGAGGCGTTTGCCGCACTTGGCTTCTTTGAGCGCTTCGATACCCAGCTTGCGGATGCGGTTGCATGTGAGGAACAGGTATCTGAGCTTGGATAGAGTTTTAGATTCGGCGATGGCAACAGCCCCTTCATCTTCGACCAGATTTCCGTACAGGTTCAGTTTTTTAAGGTTCGCCAGGATGGGAGATTCCGCAAGGGCTTTAACACCATCATCACTTATGACGTTGCCATAAAAATCCAGCTCGATCAGTCTCTTGAAATGCTCTGAATTAGCGATGGCAATTGCACCCTCATCACTTATATTGTTGTTTGCCAGAGTCAAATGGGTGAGCCGTTTCAGCAGTTTGGATTTAGCCAGTGTCACGGCCCCCTTATCGCCCAAAACCTGATTGCTCAGGTCCAAATGTTTTTTATCTGGAGTTAAAAACTGTTTAATCAAATAGTCTACGCTGGCCACAATATCCTTTCCTTAGCCGTATCAGGCGGTGAATACTAAGTTGTCAGATTTAAAGGGAGTCATTATATCACAAACTGGATTAACACAAGTGGGGCAAAAGGATGTTTCAGCCGGACCAATAGCGCAGGATAAACAACAAGGCGATCAGGTAAAGACACCAGTGCACCTCCCCGGCTTTACCGCTGAAAACTTTAATCAGAGGGTAGGAAATGAACCCCAATGCCATGCCGTCAGCAATGCTGTATGTGAGAGGCATTCCGATCACCATCAAATAAGATGGCAGAGCCTCATCCCATTGCTTCCAGTTGATATTGGAAAGGTTTCCCGCCATAAGACATCCGACTATGATAAGAACCGGTGCAGTGATGGGGTGATATATAGTCCCTTCAACAATGTAGCCCTCACCTACCATCTGTGCGAGCGGAGCAAAAAATAACGCCAATAAAAAGAGAAACCCGGTCACCACACTGGCCAGCCCGGTGCGTCCGCCTTCGGCGATTCCAGCAGAGCTTTCGATATAGCAGGTGACTGTGGACGTTCCGAAAGCGGCTCCGGCTGTAGTCGCGACTGCATCCGGCATCAGGGCCCGATTTGCCCGTGGAAGTTTTCCATGCTTAATGAACCCTCCCTGCTGTCCAACTCCGACAAGGGTCCCCGCCGTATCAAACAGGTCAACAAACACAAATACCCCGATTATCGTCAGCACTCCCAAGTCCAGCGCGGCGAACATATCCATTTTCATAAAAGTGGGAGCCATGTCCGGCGGAGAAGATACCAGACCAGAAAATTCCACCAGACCAAAAGGAATACCCAGGAGACTCATGACCACCATGCCAATAAAAATTGCCCCGGTCACCCGACGTTGCAAAAGCACAGTGATCAACAAAACTCCAACCAGGGTGAAAACGGCTGGCAAGCTTTTCAGATCCCCCAACTGAACCAAAGCACCTGGATGCTCGACAACCCAGCCGCCCTGAACTAATCCGATAAAACTAATGAAAACACCTATGCCTGCGGCGATGCCATTTTTCAGGTATTCGGGGATGACGTTGATGATCAGTTCGCGAAATCGAAACAGCGTGAGGAGAATGAGTATCAAACCGGATAAAAATACCGCGCCTAAAGCGGTCTCCCATGGAATACCCTGCCCCAGAACCACAGTGTAGGTGAAATAAAAATTGATCCCCATACCCGGTGCCAGTGCTATGGGATAGTTGGCCCACAAGCCCATGATAAGACAACCCACAGCCGATGCCAGACAGGTGGCAGTCATCACCGCGCCAAAATCCATCCCGGCATTCGACAACACAGCGGGCTGAACGAAGATAATATAGGACGCAGTCAAAAAGGTAACAACCCCTGCCTGTACCTCGGTCAAGACATTGGACTTGTTTTCCTCTAACCGGAATAAATGTTCAAGAATGTCTGGGAAGCCAGTCATATAATCACCAGAGGACGGGAAACAAGCTTATTTCAGGAATTGCGATCCCACTAAAGCAACCTCTTCATCACGTGATGTCACTTGGCCATTAACCCGTGCGTCCCGCAGGGTTTTTAAAACGTCTTGAAACACCGGACCAGGCTTCATTCCCATTCCGATCAGATCTTCACCGGTGAGTTCTGTCTTCGCTGACGAACAATACTGATTGAAATAAAGCATCGCATGTTTGTTCACTTGGTCGCTGGAACAAACAGCAAGCAAAAGAATCACCGCTTCAATCGACAGCTCTGACAAAACATCGTACACTTCGCTGGGCTTGAGCTCGCACCCATCGTTAAACTTATCTTTCGCTTTAACAAAGTGTCCCCTGTCAAGACGCATTCGGTTCCTGATTTTCATAGGAATGTGAAGACGCTCCATGGCTTTTTCAAACGCGGCCTCTTTCATAGCGATGAACAACGCATGAAAATAAACGAACCAAACCTCAGGTTTTTTAGCCATCGGAACCATTTTCGCCCAGGTCAATACACCGTCTATTTTTTCCAGGACCAGCCTGTGAGAATCATCTTCTGTAATATCTGGAACTATTAAATAAAGTAGAGAAAGCTCCCGCATCCGGTCAATACACTTCATAGGGTCAGATTCCCGCAGGAGAAGCTTTAGCTCATTCATGAGACGCGTCCCACTCAACTGATTGACCAGATTATTCTTGATCGCGCTCTTCATAAAAGCTCTTGTTTGGCGACCTATACGAAAACCAAACCTCTGCTCGAATCGAATGGCGCGAAAAATACGGCACGGATCTTCGATAAAACTCAAATTATGAAGAACACGGATAGAGCCATCTTTTAAATCCATTTCGCCATTAAAATAATCAATCAGACAAAATGCTCCCTGCCCGTTTAACTTAACTGCCATACTATTTATTGTGAAATCCCGGCGGAAAAGATCGGACTTGACGGAGCTACGTTCCACCTTTGGCAAGGCACCCGGATGCGAATAATATTCCATCCTGGCCGTTGCGACATCTATACGGGACCGATCCTTCAGCAGAACCACTGAGGTGCCAAACTTATCATGGCTCTTAGTCCGCCCATTAAATTCCTTGGCCAGAGTTTCGGCAAAGGCAATGCCATCGCCCTCCACAACAAGGTCAATATCAAAGTTCTGGATGTTGAGTAGTAAATCCCTCACAAACCCGCCTACAACATAAACTTCCACTTTTTCTCGATCGGCGATTTGAGAGATTGAATCCAGCAGAGCCATCACGTCTATATGCAACCGCTCTTTCAAGAGACTCTTCACACTTTTCATGGACTCTCTTTTCCCATCAAACAAACGCGGAGTATCAAATCCACTAGAGACCATATCCCGGTGTAGCACCCTGAGCAAATCTCCCCGGCTGACGATGCCTGCCAGATTTTTTGAAACCGGGTCAATCACCGGAACCAGCTTTTGTTTTTCTTCAATAATAATGGGAGCAATCGATTTAAAATAAGCGTCCGGTGTTGTAACCGAAAAATCACTAATCATAAAATCTTTCACCTTTGCATCTTTCATTTTATGGTGGATCGCTTTTTCAACTATCTGGCGCGTGATCAAACCCACAGGCTTGTTATCTGCCAGGACAGGAAGAGTGTTCAAGTTGAACCGGGTGAGCGTTTTTTCAACAGACAAAAGGCTCTCACCCCCGGTGGCCGATTGAACCGGAAAATGCATGATATCGCTAACCCGGTGCAAGGGTTGCAGGCTCGCGTGAAGAAGTTCAAAAAGTTTTTCTCGAACCTGAACCAGTGTCTGGTTTTTGATACTTACGGAAGCCGCACAACTGTGCCCACCACCACCCAGATGTTTCGCCACTTCAGCGACATTGACTTCGTCACAGCGACTTCGGGCAATTACATAAACCCCTTGATCCAGTCTCACCAAGGCAAACAAAGCCTTTAAATTTTCCAGGTCCATCACCTGAGAGACCACATATGACACATCCTCCACATAAAAATCCTCAGAAGCGGTGGTCATCGCCACCTCCACTCCATTGATATTATGTGATTCAATATTCGAGACCAACTGGTTGAGAATTTCAATCTGTTGCGAATTCAGACGAGGTTGCACGAAACGCGCTACAGTTTCCATATTCGCGCCGGAGGCAACAAGTTTTCCTGCCGCTGAAAAGTCTTCCGGTGTTGTCGACACGGAAAACAACGATTGTGTGTCCTGAAATATCCCAAGAACCATGAGTGTGCTCTCCTCCGGCGTCAGAGAAATATTTTTCCCTTCAAGAATTTCGCACAGGATAGTCGCAGAGGCCCCTCTTTTTTTGATAACACACTTGGCCCCCGCAAGAGCATCCGCGACCTCCTCAGGATGATGGTCATAGATATGGACCTCTAAATTTGGATTATCCAGCAGTGATTGAAAAACACCGATTCGCCCGGGGTCATGCGTATCCACAATGATAAGCTGACTGACCGCATCGAGATCTATATCCTTAATACGGGAAAATCCAGGGAATGGGGTGGACTGCTTTAAAAATTCATTCACGCCTTTTTCAGTTGAGCCGGAAAAAACCAGCCTCGCAGAAGGATAAAGCTTGCGCGCGGCCACCATCGAGGCAAGACAATCAAAGTCCGCATTTAAATGAGTAGTAATGACCTGCATGATCAGAAGAGGTAGCTATTATTAATAATAAAATCAATTAGTTATAAAAACAACCACTAAGGAAAGTTGAGTTATATAGGCAACTATATAGGCAATGATGCCTTTCTTGAAACAATTATAATAATTCTATCTTATTTTGACTATAACGGGGAGAAGAAAGAAACACGCCCAATAAGAATGAGACTGGTTGTATTGATACTAAGAGGTGAGAGATGGCATGAGGCTTCAAACTGTTCGCCGCCAACAAAAAAAGAAAAACCCCGGTTGCAGGGTTTGAAATGTAATCGGGAATTCTTGAGAAAAATGCCTTCAAAAAATACGTGAGGGCTTATCTGGACAAATTGGCCTCAGCGCGGGAGATGGAGAGATATTTTTCGATAGATGCTTTGAACTTTTCCAGCGATACCGCGCCGGACATCAATTCACCGTGTACAGTACGGGTCTCAGGGTCGTAGGTTCCCAGAATAAATGTGGGAGTTCCCCGGATGCCCAGCTTCATCCCCTCTCTCAAGTCACTGCTGACTCTGTCTTTATATTTTCTTTCTTTGAGACAGGTCTGAAACCGTCGCATATTTTTAACTCCGGCTTTCTTGGCGAACTGGTGGAGGTTTGTCCTTGAAACCGGATCTTTATTATCGTAAAAAAGCTTTTGTAATTCCCAAAACCTCCCCTGATCACGGGCACATTCGACCGACTCTGCCATATACTTCGCTTCTTTGTGAAACTCCAAAGGAAAATGCCGATAACCGAATTGAACCTCTTTACTGTACAACTTCCGGAGTTTGTCCAGTGTACCCTGCACTCGTTTGCAGAATGGACATTGAAAATCTGAATACTCCAGGAGGAAGACCCTGCGGGAAGAGGAGTCGCCTTCATCAGACCAAAGCATCGCTGTGTTAATCTCGGCCTTCAACTTAAATTCCAGTGGCGCCTGAAGGTAAACATTGGCCCAACCTTTTTCGATCGCCAACTGATATCGTTCTTCCAAATAAGCGCTGGCATATACTTTTTTAAGATATTCTGTGATCTCAGCCCGCATTTTTTCCAGCGTACCCATCTCCTTGATGCCAGGCGTGTTTGTGTAAAAACGAGTAACATCATCCTGACTCGGCAAAGGCGCATCCGTTAATTTCAGTTCAGGGTGACTTTTAGCTAACTTATTAAGAACTTTTTCTTTCAATACCTGCGACTGCATTTTATACAGTTGAACCATCGCGTCATGAATCTGAGCATTTTTCAAATCCTCAAGAACGACAGGCTCACCGTCAACAATGGCCACGATAGGATTGTTAGTGAATGGACGAAGTTCGTTTGAATCGGCGGCTACCGGGGAGGACGCGACTCCCAGAAGAGAGATCAAAGCGGATATTCCCAGAAACCTCGCAAAATGAAATGAAAAAAACTGCATGGAGGCAATACCTTGTAGATAGGAGGACAAGCTGGCGATCACCATGAATGATGAGTGGCTGTATGCGCTCGGTTACTTTAATTATCCCTATTTGGGGATAATTTCGCAATGAGTTGTTTGCAACAAAAGCAACTAATTAATCAGCCACTCAACCGGCTTTTACTTCTTCCGGATTCAAAAATTTATGACAGTTATCAGCCAATGCTAAAAAAGCCTTGGACGCGGCAGAATCAGGACGTGACATAACAACCGGCTCACCCTTATCAGACTGAGCTACGATGTCTGCGTCAAGAGGAATCTTTCCCAAGAAAGGAAGAACCAGTTCCTCGGCCAGCCTTTCTCCACCACCTGTTGCGAACACGTCAATATCCTCCTTACAGTGCGGACAATTCAGCGTACTCATATTCTCGACAACACCCACAATAGGGACATTACTGTCGCGGGCAAATGAAATCATTTTTCTGGCATCGAGCAAAGCCAGTTCCTGTGGTGTAGTGACAATCACTGCTCCGTCGACCTCACCTATGAAATCAATGATGGTGATCTGCTCGTTACCCGTTCCGGGAGGCAAGTCGATCAGGAGATAGTCCAGCTCTCCCCACTGAATATTGCCCAACAATTCGATGATGAAATCATACTTTACTGCGTCGCGCCAGGCGATATGCATATTGGGGTCTTCTATCAAAAATCCCAGAGAGGCAACTTTGAGACCGTTGGCCGTTTCATACGGATCAATCCCCTCATCCGTAGCTTTCAAGCGAACTTGTTCCGCGTTCAAAAGCTTTGGTACATTGGGGCCATGCAGGTCGGCATCGGCCAGCCCTACCTTATAACCCTTTTCCGCCAAAGCCACTGCGAGGTTGGTCGTCACGGTACTTTTACCCACTCCCCCCTTGTTACTTCCCACGATAAGCTTGAATTTAATATCACCCATCCGCTTGTTGACCAACCAGCGGTTATGCTCGTTTTTGTCTGCCTTGCAATCAGTATCATTGTTGTGCTCACACATTTCGCATGTGTGAAGGAGCCTGCAATCTCCAGTAACTACCATCTGAACCTCCGGAATGTATAAATCGTCAAACTAACGGGGGAAACCCTGATTATTAATGAATTTATAGAGGTTATGGAACTCTCTTTTGGATGTCAAGGGAAATACGGCCCACTCCAGAACCTCAGCCTTATAAAATCAAAAAAATAACTGCAAAAAAACCGAATCTTTTAGACCCTTTCAGTAATCTCAGTCTGTCAAAGGTTTCAAGCTTTGTCTGAACAGGGTAATTGGCAGCGATTGTTTGTCGCTGAATTTCATAATTTTTCATCCCGGATAATCCGATTTTTTTAACTGTATTAATTTAAAGGAGTTTTGTTTTCATGAAAAAGATTTCAATCAAATGTCTCATGGTTTCTGTAATGGCCCTCGTACTCGGTGCGTCCACCGTTTATGCGGGTGGTGCCGTAGTCATAACAGAGCCCGCAACCGGCGCGACTGTTTCCAATCCGGTAAAAGTCTGCATGGCGGTTGATGGGGTAGAAGTGCAACCTGCTAAAAAAGGTGTTAACCCTGGGAAAGGCCATCATCATCTACTGATCGATGTTGATCTTCCTACCGATCTCAGCAAGGGAATCGGTAAAGATGCCAACCATGTCCACATGGGCGATGGCTCTACCTGTAAGGAATTGAAACTGAGTGCAGGGAAACACGTCATCCACACCCTGTTCGCCAATGGCAAGCACGTTCCCTTCAATCCAGCGATCACCTCGACGGTTATCGTGACCGTCAAGTAACATTTCTTCAGAATGTCCACCTTCCCTCTTTCGAGGGAGGCTTTTTTTTGGACAAAATCTTCGTTAACCAATTTCCGCTGATAACTGAAAACAGACCCATCACTCGAAACCCATATGAAATTTATGGTATCCTTTATCTAATCATTTCATTGGACTTCCAGTGCATCTGGCACTATTTTAACCCTATGCCTTACTCACAAATTAAAAAATCCCTGGTCCTGTTGTTAGCCTTGGCGCTGACATGGACCCTCTCTATCCAGCCGGTCCATGCATACGCGGTCAACAAAAGCGCTGTTGTCCTTCTGGTGGCAAAAGATTCTGCCAGGAAAATGCTTGGGACGGGAACAGGATTCATTGTTAAGCCGGAGGGGGTTCTGGTCACAAACTACCATGTACTGCTCGACGCCGCTGATATCACAGCGGTCATGTCCAGCGGCGACCGGGTTAAGGTGAAGTCTGTGTTAAAAGTTGACCGAGAGAAAGACTTTGCCCTCCTGCAACTGACAGAGGGCGCCTACTCCACGCTGGAAATTGGTGACTCTGATCAACTCAAAGAATTTGATTACCTGAGTGCGCTTGGGTTTTTATCGCAAAACGCTCTGCAAGCGAATGGTCAAAGTAACGGTAAGGGAATGGTTATACAAACCTTCGGCTTTGTCCTGGGCATCCATCCACAGGCGCAAACCGATTTCCCATTCATCTACACAACCGCTTCGTTCGGCCCGGGATTCAGCGGCGGTCCGGTCGTGAACCAGAAAAACCGTGTGGTTGGCGTTGCTACGGTAGAGGGTCGGTCAATCAATCTGGCACTGCCCATCAATTTCATAAAACCGTTTCTTGATAGCAAAGATGAAATGTCTCTGGCTGACCTGCTGAAAGCTGATAAAAATTCCAAGGAAGCTCATTACTACAGAGGAAATTATTACCTGTACGTCCAGGGGGACCCCGACAAGGCGGTGAAAGAATTTGAATCCGTTCTCAAGCAGGACGATTCTTTCGTACTCGCGCATTATGATCTGGCCGCCGCCTATCAAAGTCAGGGACAGGCTGACCGTGCCATCAAAGAATACGAAAGGGCTAACGCACTCAACCCTGCTTTTCCTGAGGGAAGTTCCAATCTGGGGGGATATTATTTTCGCCAGCAAAAATATGAGCAGGCGGTAAAGCTGTTCAAACAGGCTCTCAAGGCATATCCAAACTTCATTCAGGCGCATTCCAACCTGGGCGCAGTCCTCAATAAACTGAATCGATCAAGTGAAGCCGTGCCTCATCTTGAAAAAGCCATCCAACTCGATCCGGGTTTTGGCATCGCCTATTTCAATCTGGGAAATGCCCATATCAATCTGGACAACCTCGATGAAGCCCGCAAAGCCTATGATATGGCTGTAGAAAAAGGCATCGATTTCCTGTCACTGCATTGGAACCTGCATAAGATCCACAGTCGCCAGGGAAGAAGTGTGGATGCCAAACGGGAATTGGAAATCATCCTTCAAATCGACCCACAAAATCCGGACGCACAAAAAAAGTTCAAAGAACTTTCCCGTTAAACATAGCAATTCGCCAATTCACCACTCCGCCAAAACTCCCGCGATAACTGAAAACACAATGCCAAGGCTTTCAGGCGAACATTTGTCCAGGGTATCGGAAATCTTGTGCCAGTAAGGATAATCAAAATCGATCAACACAATGGAGGGGATTCCAAATTTAATAAATGGAAGGTGATCGTCCTGGATGCTGTATTTACTTTTTTCATTGAACTGGGAAAAGTTTTTTCGTCTCGCCATGTCGTATACACGTTGGATTAATTTGGGACCACTACGCATGGAGTAGGTCTCTTTGAAAATCTCAAGGTCCTTGTCGCCAACCATATCAACCACAAGCACCGCCTTTGGCCTCTGGTCCTCAGGAAGCTTTTCCAACTGGTTAGCGTGGAAATTAGACCCAAGAAACATTTCACCCGAACCACTTTTCCCAAAATCCTCACCATCGAAAAACATGAGCCGAACCGGTTGGCTCACCGGATGTTCCTTCAAGTATCTGGCTAGTCCTAATAGAACCGCCGTGCCTGACCCCCCGTCATTGACCCCAGGGATAGGACTTTTTCTCAGCTCGGGATCGGATTCCTGATCAGCGAAAGGGCGAGTATCGTAATGCGCTCCAATGAGGACAGGACGTCCCCCGGCAGTCCCATTAAAAACAAATTCGATATTGACCATCCTCATCTGTTCGCCATTATGCCGCGTGACAATGAAAGGATGCTCCAAAACATCATCAGCAAATTGCGCCCCCACCCGCCTGAGCAATTCCAGAACCTGAGTATATCCCTTTGTGCCCACATACCGGGGACCAAACCCGGATAATGTTTCGAGATAACCCCACATGATTCGAGAATATTTCTCCTCAGCGAAAGGCTCGGCATGGGCTGTTCCCGGAAATACGGAAAAAATACTCAACATGCACCAGACAGCAATCCACGAACAGTCTTTAATCGATATCTTCAATGTTTCTCCTTACAATACCCAGCGTTTCGAAAAATAATCCTTCAGGATATCCGCATGATCGAACACCAGCGGTTCTGGCAAATTATACTCTGTAAAAACACCTATATTCCTGGCATCTGATGCCGCTTTAGGAGTTCCTTTGGCTCGTGCTAAAAATACAATTGAAATATTGTGCTGTCGGGCATCCCGACCAAGGTCTGAATATGCATGAAATTGCCCCACAATTTCAACCTCCAGACAGGTCTCCTCTCTGGCCTCGCGCTCGGCGGCATGCTCCAGAGTCTCTCCATAATCCACATATCCACCTGGCAATGCCCAGCCATGAGGTTCATTTTCTCGCTCAATCAGTATAATCCCCTCATTTTCCATCTTTATGATGATATCCACTGTAGGGACCGGATTCCGATATATCACCTGAAAAACCTTTCATTTTTTGCTAAAACCCGACACTTCCACGCCGTTAAATATTGGGTCTATATTGCCTACTATCCTTGACAAATGGGCAGATTACCAGTAGTTTTATAGGGAATTAGGGCTTATGAAAAAAAGCATAACTCTTTTTTTTAAAAAGCCTTAAGTTATTAAGCGGTTTCCCGATAAGCCAATCAGCAGGTAGGCCTTGAAACAAGCTGTGGAGGCAAAGGCCCCGGCTAACAATAACTAACTAGCTAAAATTCAAGAGCTTAGGAACCCCGGACCAGGTTTAAGTTATGGATATCCCCGGAAGCGAAATTAGAATCAAAAGCAAGGCGATTCAGGACTGGATCAAGGTCAATAATGAGTCTGCAAAAGCAGGCGCTACCGGTGGCTCCTCTGGCACTAAGGGAACTCAGGGATCAGAACACATCGCTCTGTCTTCTCAAGCCAAGGATATCCAAAAGGCCCACGAAGTGGTAAAAAAGACTGCTGACATTCGTGTGGATAAGGTAGAACGAATCAAGGCCGAAATTGCTGAAGGACGCTTTCATGTGGACAGCTATGAGTTGGCTGAAAAAATCCTGAAAGACGTCATAACTGAGTCTAAGTTTCTCGGCTAAAATCAGCCCTTCGATACTGAGCAGTAACAGGCTGTGTTGCTAAGATAATTGTTGATTTAATAGTGGCCCCTTTATGGGGCTATTTTTTTTGCCCGCTGACCACGAATAATTCGAGGGGCATTTTTCGGACACACCCCACCTGCTGAAAAAAACCTCTTTTATCGATTATCCAGGAAAAGTCAGCCTTGATCGTTGGACCCAACGACGGCAGGGAGGGAAGAAATGAATCGGTTGAGCTGTTCGATCAGGATATTCACATCCATACCGTGCATGAGCGCCCCGTTCTCCAGGGTATCGAACTTAACGGCAAAACAACTCCCACAACTCATATTGAGGCCATTGAAAAACTGCATGGTCCCTGGGTGAGTGCTTATTATTTCATTAATGGTGGTTTTTGGTGTGATGAGCATAAGATTATCCAAAATCACTTGCCCCGCAATCTTCTGTATGCTAGCATCTAAAATCCTGTCAAACAACGTTTTTGTAATTTAAGGAGTAAAAGAATGGCCCAGAGATGTGATGTGTGTGACAAAGGACCTCTTTTTGGAAATAATGTCAGTCACGCCAACAATAAAACCCGACGACGATGGAATCCGAACCTCAAGAAAATCAGAGGACGATATCAAGGCTCTGTCAAAAATATGAAAGTGTGTACCCGATGCCTCAAAGCAGGCAAGGTAGTCAAAGTAATTTGACGGAACCTCTCATTGTGAGGGCTTTGCAACAGCCCGCCCACTAGTCAGAAAAGTGCCTCTCAAAGAAGAGCAAGTGCAAGTTTTCAGATATCCCCCGTAATTACTTTGAGTTGTATTTTCTGACTGGAATCTTGCTTCGAAGAACTTCCACTCTGGCTTTCTAACTTCTGCTTTCCCATTCCTTTTTTACCTGTGTTGTGTTCCTTGACGCGTTCCGCATGAATGACACCGGGAATTTGGTTGACTGCGGCGAACATTCTGTTCAAATGTTCCAGGTCGCTGATTTCGATGAAAAACTCGAAGTGCGCTCTTTTGTGTTTCCCCTGTCGCAGATGAGCTTGTGTGATATTGATATCACAGGAAGCCATGACCTGGGTGATCTCAGCCAACTGACCGGGCTTGTCATCGGCAATGATTGAGATACGAACGGGATACAACTCCTTGACACTTTCTCCCCAGCCCACATCCACCAGCCTTTCCGACTCGTTCTCCAGTGCCTGAAGACTGGGGCAATCCAGGTGATGCACGGTCACGCCCCGTCCACGGGTAATGTAACCCACGATAGGGTCGCCCGGAACAGGGTGACAGCATTTCCCCACACGCAGGAGAATATCATCATTAAAACATTTCAGGTGGATGGCCCCACTGTGATCGGGAGCCTTTTCTTTTAACTTGATCTGATCGGATTCTTTTAACCTTTTCTCCTCGATCTTTTCCTTGGGCAAAAGTTTATCGATGAAATGACTCGTGGATACTTTACCCAGACCAATACTTCCCAGCAGACTTTCAAAGTTTCCGAATCCACTGGCGTGAAGTGCCTCATCCAAAGCTTTCCCTTTGAGAACGGTCGAAGGGTCGACACCATATTCTGCCAGATCCTTGTGCAACAATTCGGTCCCTAAACTGAGGCTTCTTTCTCTCTCTCGGGTATTAATAAAATTAAGAATTTTGCTACGAGCTTTCGAGGTTTTGACAAATGTCAGCCAGTCACGATTGGGTTGCTGTGTTTTAGAAGCCTTGACCTCCACCTGATCCCCATTTCTCAACTTGTATCTCAAGGGAACTATTTTCCCGTTGATCTTCGCGGCGGAACAGTGATCGCCTATATCAGTATGAACCGCATAGGCAAAATCCACCGGGGTGGAACCGTGTTGCAGGGAAATAACATCGCCCTTCGGAGTGAACACATAAACTTCGCTGGAGAACAGGTCCACCTTGAATGAGTTGAGAAATTCTTTGGGATTTTTGAGATCTTTCTGGGTTTCCAGAAGGTGGCGCACCCAGGTCACTTGTTCATCCATGGGTTTGTTCTTGGGCTTCCCTCCTTCTTTATACTGCCAGTGCGCCGCAATCCCCTCCTCACAAATCTTATGCATCTCTTCTGTCCTGATCTGCACTTCCACCCGCTCTCCGTCGGGACCAATCACTGTGGTGTGCAGGGATTGATACATGTTGGGCTTGGGCATGGCGATGTAATCTTTGAACCTGCCGGGAATGGGTTTCCATAACGAATGGACCAGCCCCAGAACGGCATAGCAATCCTTCAGGGAATTCGTCAGGACCCGTACCCCTATAAGATCGTATAAATCTTTGAAGTCGAGTGTTTGTTGCTTCATCTTCTTATAGATGCCGTATATATGCTTGTAACGTCCCAGCACGTCTCCTGAAATGTCCGCATTCTTTAATTCGCCTTCCAGCATCTTCCGGACTTTTTCAACATAGACGTCCCTCAGGTTCTGACCGCTGGCCAATTCAGCGCGAATCGCTTCGTGCTCATCAGGCATCAGGTACATGAACGCGCCGTTCTCCAACTCATCTTTCAACCACCCTATTCCCAGACGGTTGGCGAGGGGAGCGAATATGTCCAGTGTTTCACGCGCTATGCGACCTTGAGCATCCGGTTTGAGCGATCCGAGGGTTTTGATATTATGCGCCCGGTCAGCCAGCTTAATGAGAACCACCCGAATGTCCTTCGACATGGCAAGAATCATCTTCCTGTAATTTTCCGCCTGACTTTCTTCCTGACTGGAAAACTTGATCTGACTGATTTTTGTAACGCCCTCTACCAGATGATAAATTTCTTCGCCAAATATTTCCTGAAGCTCTTCTGCCGTCGCAAGGGTATCTTCGATCGTATCATGCAATAATCCTGCGGCAATTGTCTGCTCATCCATTTTTAATCGAGTGAGGTTGTATGCCACTTCCAGGGGATGGGAAATATATGCGGCGCCGGAACGGCGACTTTGATGACGGTGGGCTTTGGCGGAATAGATATAGGCATCCCAAATAATATCCAAGTTGGCTTCGGGATGGTACTTTGCAACTGCTTCTGCTATGTCTTCAAGCTTCATAATCTAAGCCCGTTTTTACATTTCTAACTATCTCCGCATGATCAAGACCTTGCGATACGATACTACCCACCTGTTTTTACAAGGGTTATATCTACACTAAAGAATATATCCCGTATCCATTCATGTCAAATTTACTTTTATTCAATAACCCTTTATAAAATAGGGTACGCTTGATGGTTTCAAGTCTGATGCTTGCACCCGTTTAAACGATTCCACTATTTTGAGGGATACTCCCCAAACCAAATGAGCGGTAAACAAAGACCATTCAAAAAAACTCTCAACGACCCGCTCCAGTTTGTTAAAGGCGTTGGCCCCAAAAGGGTTATGCTTCTGCAAAAACTGCAGGTAGAATCTGTTGCCGATGCTTTACATTTTCTTCCCTTTCGCTACGATGACCGTAGCCAGGTAAAAAAAATTGCTGAACTGGTTCCCGACGAAATGGTTTCCTTCACCGGAAAAGTTATCGATGCGGGAACCGTTCGCATGGGCCGCCACAGAAAACTGTTCGAAGCGGTGGTGCAGGACTATAGTGGATTCATCCGTGTAAAGTGGTTCCAGTTCAGTGAATCCTATATGGCAGAAAGAATTAAACCGGGAAAGGAACTGATCTTTTCAGGGAAACCCACGCAGAACAAACGCGGCGGCGGTCTCGAAATGATCCACCCGGATACGGATAGCGGACCGGGCGATGACTCCTCCGCTGAATCACTGGACATAGGACGCATCGTTCCAGTTTATCACTCCACCGAAGGCCTGCACCCGAAGGCTCTTCGAACGATCATGAAAAATGTGGTCGATGGCTATATCCATCTGGTAGAAGAATTCCTGCCGGAGAAAATTCTCAAGCTATACGAATTCCCCGGGCGAGGCGAAGCGATTGAACTGGCGCATTTCCCACCTGTTGACACCCCTGTCGATCTTCTCGAAAAATTTGAGCATCCTGCACTCAGGCGATTGATCTTTGAAGAATTTTTTCTCATCCAGCTCGCTCTGGCATTTAAAAAACGGCACCAGCAGATAACAGAACGCGGGCGATCTTTTAAAACCCGTGGAGAAATCATCCGCAATTTTTTCAAACTTCTTCAATTTGATTTGACCGGAGCGCAAAAAAGGGTGCTCGGCGAAATCATGACTTATCTGGAAAAAGAGGAACCGATGAACCTGCTCCTCCAAGGCGATGTGGGAACAGGCAAAACGGTGGTCGCTCTGACGGCCCTGCTCACTGCGGTGGACAATAACTGCCAGGCCGCGCTCATGGCTCCGACCGAACTGCTGGCGGAACAACACTTCCTCAACATACGGCCTTTCTGCTCGGCGCTGGATATCAACATCGAGCTGGTCACCAGTACTGGAACCGCTAAAGAGAAATCTCTCATTCGTGATCGCATCGGTGACGGCACAACACAAATTGTTGTCGGCACGCACGCGCTGATTCAAAAGAAAATGGAATTCTCTAATCTGGGACTGGCTGTTGTCGATGAACAACATCGTTTCGGTGTCCTGCAAAGGGAGGCCATCAGCAAAAAAGGATTGGTGCCGCATGTTCTCATCATGACGGCAACACCCATCCCCCGCTCGCTGGCGCTCACGCTCTACGGCGATATGAATGTTTCATTTCTGGACGAGTTCCCGCCCGGTCGCAAGGACATCGAGACCCGACTCTTTTACGAAAGCAAACGCGAAAACGCCTACGCTCTCATGAGGAAAGAAATGGAACAGGGACGACAGGCTTTTGTCGTGTGTCCGCTGATTGAGGAATCTGAATCCGTCGACTTGAAAGCGGCGATAGATGTTTGCGAAGAATTACAGAACCGACGCTTTCCGGATCTAATCGTCAAACTCATTCACGGAAAACTCAAAAAAGAAGACCGTCAACAAATCATGGCCGACTTCAAAGACGGGAAGATAGACATACTCGTTGCCACCACGGTGATTGAGGTGGGAATCGATATCCCCAACGCCTCGGTCATGCTCATCGAACACGCTGAACGGTTCGGACTCGCCCAGCTTCACCAACTGCGTGGACGCGTCGGACGCGGCGCTCACGCGTCATACTGTTTCCTCATCGCCTGCCACGCCTTGACGGATGAGGGGAAGGCCAGACTCAATGCTATCGTGAAGTCGCGTAACGGATTCGCCATCGCCGAGGAGGATTTGCGTATCAGGGGGCCGGGAGATTTCATGGGCACCCGCCAATCGGGAATGCCGTTACTGCGAGTCGCCAATCTGCTCCGTGACATCAAACTGCTAGAACAGTCGCGACAGGAAGCGTTCGCGATAATAGAAAAAGATCCGCAACTGGAATCGCCGGAAAATGAAAAACTAAAAACAATGCTCCACCAAACCCTCGGCGATCAAATGGGTCTGATGAAGATTATTTAGCCACGAAACCAGTTGGGACCACAGATAAGCACCGATGAACACTGATAATAAATAACCCCTTCTCCCCACCGTGGGAGAAGACTGGGATGAAGGGGATTGAAAGAATTTTTATACCATGAATTTCACAACTCGATTAAAAAACGATTCGCGGTTTTATTGGGGAGTCATTCTTCTCGCCTGCATGTACGGGGGTTATGCGGTCGTCAACATCTGCCGGGCCACGGTCATCATCGCAAGCCCGGCCATGCTCGATGACCCAACACTGGAACTCGACAAAACCGCATGGGGAGCTATTCTTGGCTGGGGCACCGCCGGGACTATTACAGGAAAACTGGTAACGGGAATCATGGCCGACCGATTGGGCGGACGCAAAGTATTTCTCTTTTCTCTCAGCCTTTGTATGTTGACAACGGGAATGTTTGGCATCATGTCTAAATCATTTTTCTTCACCGTTGCGTTTTTTATTTCCATGGTCGCGAAGGCCGGTGCCTGGCCATCCATGGCAAATCTCACCGGGGTCTGGTTCCCCAAATCCTGGCGCGGAAGAGCCTGGGGCATTATCTCTTCAAGCTCCATGTCGAGTTGGATTTTTGCGTCACTTGCGCTGGGCAGTCTTTTGCTGGTGGTGCCGTGGCGTTGGCTCATCGCCTCATCCGCAATCATGACAGGTGCTGTTGCCATCCTGTTATATTTCTACCTGCGGCAATCCCCCTCCGATGTCGGACTGGAAACTATCCCCTCAGCCGATGGAGACGATGACAGTGAACATCCACAACAATCTCACCATCTGGATGATTCAACAGTTGGCGAGGCCTTGTTAAATTTTTTGCAAAGTCCGAGGTTCTGGCTCATCTGCTTCAGCATCATGTGCATGAACATTCTCATGGTATTCCAGAGCTTCATGCCCTTATTCCTTAAAGAGACATTCGATCTTTCTCCCGGCAAGGCGGGAATCGCGTCTTCGGTTTTTCCCATTGGCTCAATGTTTTCGGTTCTCGTTGGCGGATTCATCTTCGATCAGCTCACAAAGAAAAAGCGCGTCTACGTGCTCGGCGGTATGATGGCGCTGGCCACCGTCTGTATTCTCATATTATATTTACTTCACAATCCGGAGACGCCGGGAAACGGAACGCTCTGGGTCGCCCTGTCAGCCATCATGATGTTCGGGTTGATGATCACCCCCTGTTACCTGATTCCGATGAATGTATTTTCAGTGGACTTCGGTGGTAAACACTGTGGTTTTCTCGTATGCCTGATTGATGTTGCCGGTTATATCGCATCCATGGCGTTTGAGTTTCTGGGCGGCGAGATTGCAGACCGAGTGAATGGCTGGCAACAGTTTCTTAACATCATGCTCAAGGTTTCTATCATAGGAACCATTACTCTGACACTTTTTCTAATCTTGGATCATCGTTCGCTGAGGAAATAAAATCCGATGGAACCAAAGACGCCTGCTCAGGGCGACACACTATTTCCGTTCAAAACAATACTCTTCCTAATATTTTTCACCGCTTCTCCTGCATTCGCAGAAACCCCACCCACCCATCATGAGTTGACGGCAACGCTCCCCCCATCGCAGTCTGTTACCAGGTTTCATGATGTGGTAACGATTCCTAAAAGTATTGCCCGATCCATTTCCGGGTTTCATTTAAATAAAAATTCAAAAATCGAACAGATAGCAATATCCGGCAAAAAGGTTTCGTTTGATGTTTCTGCTGATGGATTCATCAAACTTGACCTGACGCAACATTTAGCAAACAGTTTAACCGATCCGATTGAGCTGATATTTGACTATTCTCTTTCCCTGCCAATTGCTGATGACAGCCAGGAAACTCTTTTCATTTCCGGCGCGGATTTCTTCTACCCGCAATCGGAGAGCAAAAGTGAAACAACAGGTCGACTCACTTTCCAGTTGACGGTCCACTCGCCAGCAAGTTTAAGAGCAGTGAGTCAGGGAGAAAAATTAAAGGACTTTCTTGAGGACAAAAACAGAACGGTCGTGTGGAAGGAAGAGAATCCGCAGGAAGAAATTCTTCTAGTTGCCGATCAGTACCACGTGTTCTCGGAGCATCACGGACTCATCACGCTCTATGCCTACCTGCGTGATGATGACAAGGCTCTGGCCGAACGATATTTTTCAGCGACCCGTACTTACCTCGATTTGTATTCGAGATTATTCGCCCCCTACCCTTACAAAAAATTTGCGCTGGTGGAAAATTCCCAACAAACGGGATATGGAATGCCATCGTTCACATTGCTCGGGTCACGCGTCATCCGTTTTCCATTCATCCTGCACACCTCATATCCTCACGAAATTCTCCACAACTGGTTTGGCAACGGGGTTTACATCGACTCGAATTCCGGAAACTGGGCTGAAGGACTAACCACGTATCTCGCGGACCACCTTCTACCGGAACAAAAGGGGAAAGGAGACCGCTACCGATTTCAGCAATTGATAAAATACTCCAGCTATGTCAACGCGACAAACGATTTCCCGCTGGTGGAATTCAAAGGACGCGACAGCATGGCCTCGCAAGCGGTGGGTTATGGCAAAACGCTGATGGTCCTTCACATGCTCCGCGTTGAAGTGGGCGATGCGCTATTCCTGGAATCGTTGCGCGACTTTTATAACAGGAACCAGTTCCAGTTGGCCGGGTTTAATGATCTGCAGATTTCATTTGAGCGTGTGAGCAAACGCGACTTGAAAGATTTTTTTAATCAGTGGACTGAACGTAAAGGCGCGCCCCAACTAAAACTTTCCTCGGCCTCGCACAGCAAACAAAATGGTGAACACCTGCTGGCACTGGAAATTCGGCAAACGCAATCGGACCTAGTTTTTAAAATGAAACTTCCCATCGCCGTGTGGCTCAAGGACCGGGAAAAACCCGTGCTGAAAAATATAGACCTTGCGCAAAGGAAACATACTTTTGCCCTTCCCTTATCTTCACAACCGCTCAAGGTAATTCTGGACCCTTACCATGAAGTGTTTCGCTGGTTGAATCCGGGAGAAGTTCCCCCCAGTATCGGGCAGACTTATGGAGCGGAAACGCAGACCGCTATTCTTCGGGCAACAGATGGCTCCTCTGACGTACTAAAAGGCTACCATCATTTTGCAAAGTCGTTGGGAAAATCGCTCAGCGACAATTTAAAAACTCAGCCTCCTGCTGGAAGCCTGTGGGTCTTTGGTAAGGACAATAAGTTTTCCGATCAACTCAAAATCCAACTCAATCGCTACGGCGTGAAGATGGGCGAACAAGGAGTGGCTCTAGACCACAAAATTTTTCCATGGGAAAACCACAGTTTCATATTCACCCTAAACCGCCCTGACTCTAACCGTGACACAGTCACAGGCGATACAGTCACCTGGCTTATCGCTTCATCGGCGGAAAGTATTCCCGGGCTGATCCGCAAACTGCCTCATTACGGGAAATATGGATACCTCGTGTTTCAGGGGAGTGTGCCGGATAATGCCGCCAAAGGCAGATGGCCTTCCAGCGGAGCCGGACTCCACCACATCTTCAAAAAAGGCGCCTATTCCCTGCCCTCACAAACACCATTGATCAAACCCTGACTATTTTTAAAACGGTCACATCAATAGGGTTCACAGATTTAATTTTCGGCCAAAACCACCGTTAAGAGAAAAGTTCGGCGTTGGCAGATCTCAATTTGTACGCGCTTATGATCCATCGGAAATATCCGGCGAGCAGGGAGTGACCTTAAAACTGGAGTTGCGATATGGAGCCAATTCAGGATTTACATTTTTAAACAGTTTTTAGGCTTATACTTTTTATGATTATTGTGCCGTGGACTCGCAACACGCCCGCTGCAACTAACATTATGAACTCGCGCGACTCTATGGGCACGGGGGTACGTTATAACCTGAATGAAAACATAACCGGATTTATCGAAGTGAATGTACCGATGTCCGACCAGATTGCCGCAGAAGCTAACAAAGACGCACGTCTTTTTTTCAGCCTCGCCATGAGGCATTGACTAGCAACGTTATTATCGAATCCGATTAAGCACAGCCATTACATCCGCCAGTCGGGGCAAGGCCTGCAAACCATCGTTGTAGGGAGTGAGTTCTGCAAATTTTTTTTGTTCAATCTCTGAAAATATTTTTCGCAGGCCTTCGATGAATGAGATGTCGTTTCCGCTCAAAAAGAACTGCAATCGTTTGAGAATCCATCCGCACAAGGCAAGTTGTCCCTCTTCAGTCAGTTGTTCGACATAACGCACATCGATGTGGGTTTCTCCCAAGGTCAGCGTGTCGAGTCCGGTAGTGCGAATTTGAACTTCCCTTTTTCCTTTACTGAAATTTAATTTAGAAAAATCCCATCGCCGTTCACTGACGAGAGGAATGGGAAAAGTTGTTTCCTTTTTTCGCTGACCCGGATTTTCCAGAACGATGCGCTTCGCTTCTTCGGTAACAACGCGGGGTGTGAATTCTTCCATGGAAATAATATGGTCTGCCGGGTCAAAATAATCACCGCTCCCACCCATAACCAGAATCACACTCACGCCGAGCGATTCATTAATCTCTTCCACTCGATCAAGAAACGGGGTGATCGGTTCCTTACCCTTGACGACCAGTGCCTGCATCCGTTCGTCACGAATCATAAAGTTCGTAGCGCATGTGTCTTCGTCCATGAGCAACAACTTTGCTCCCGTCTCCACCGCCTCCAGAATATTGACTGCCTGAGAAGTGGACCCGCTTGCTGATTGTGTGGAGAATTGCTCCGTGGAGACGATTCCCGGAAGATGATTCATGAACGCGGACAGGTTAACGTTACGGACAGCGCGTCCATCTTCGGCCCTTATTTTGACCGCGCTCGGCAATGTTGCGATCCGTTCGCGTCCATCTCCCGCAAGATGAGGATAGACCGCGTCTTGAATCGCGCGGAGCAACGTGCTTTTACCATGAAACCCCCCGCCAACAATCAAAGTAATTCCTCTGGGTATGGGCATCCCTGCAATTTTTCCAGCATGAGGCAATTCGACAGATGCCTTCATTCCATCCGGCGCGGTGAATGGGATTCCTCCCTCCGACAAAGGATGGTCGCTGGCTCCCGAAGAACGCGGCAGGTTCGATCCATTAGCGACAAAAGTTGTCCAATCGTTTTTACCCAGTTCTGCCTGAAGAGCTTGATAATCTTCCAGAGTTTCTATAGCGCGGTTCAGTGAATTTTCATCCAGCGATGATGCGATCAGTGAGTTATGCCAAATGGGGGGAAGCGCAGTCGCAAAAAGTTTAAGACACTCTTTAGCGAGGACACTGCGGCCCTGGGCCGGAAGTCCCGCGAACATGATGAGCTGTAACCTTGCCCCTTCTACCAATATTCCATTTCGCTTGAGAATTTTTTGACCCGGCGTTTGAACCTGAATCTCTCCGCTTTTACCAGAACCCGCCACACGAATCCGGTTAGCCTTGATGCAGTAACTCACGCGGCGAAGCAAGTGATCTTCCAGCGCCAGCCTTCGTGTGGCGGTGCTATATAGGGAAGGGGCGAATCCGGCCTCATCCATTCCTATCGAAACAGACAGCCGGGTCGGTTGGGCGAAGGAGTCGCCCTGCACATGCTCGAACTTGACGGCGAAGGGACCGTAGCTGAACAATTTCCCCTGCAGGGTTTTGTAGGCTTTGTATCCGCGCCCATCCAGGGAAAGAATTTCTTCCCTTAGACTAGATGGAATTTCAAGATTCATACCTGCCTCCCTGCGCCAACAGAATCGACCTGCGAAGAATAAACTCCGGCAAAACCGGATGAGGATATTCCAACAGGCAGATAATTCCTGGCAATTTCAGCGACCTTTTCCCTATATGAAAGTTCTACAGCCTGTTTATCAACCCTCGCTATCGCCTGTGGCAAGCGGGTACGCCGGGTTCGCGAGCCGTCTTGTGTTCCGTCCCCTTCTATAAAGTGGTCAATCACCACCGCAGAAGCTCCCGACTCAGCAATCCGTTTGAAAAAAACATCAGGATTTGTCAGCGGGTATAACGGTGACATGCAGACCACTGTTTTGATTCCTTGCGAAGCGAACTCTCTAACCCGTCTGATGCGTTCATCCACAGAGCATGGCGAAGGCGGAAGCCCCGGCAGACTGTCCTGATCGCCCTCAATTGAAAGATGAACCCGTACATCGCATCTTTGTGACAAGGAAATGATGCGATCTATATCTTCTGTGATTCCTGAACTGTGTGTTTGCAGAATCAACACATCCGGTGTTTCCTCAAGCATTGCATCAAGGACCCTGCGAGTAACGCGAAACTTTCGCTCTATCGGTTGCCAGGGATCTGTGGAACTGGAAAAGAAAATAGAAAACGATGTTCCCCTTCGGGCGGCCCAGCGCCTTTCAGTTTGTGCGGTACTGAGATAAACTTCATCGGCATTTACCTTCACATCGACAAATCGGCCCCATTCGCGTCCCCGATTGAGCCACTGATTGAAGCGAACGTAACATCCTTCGCCACAGGAAGACTTCCCATATCCGCATCCTATGTACGGATTCAACGAATGCGAACACACTTCCTTCAGATAACCTGACGCACGCGTGAGAATAGAGGTGCAATGAGTTTCAGTTATTTCCATAGTTTTCTCAAAACCAAAAAATTTATTTTCCAGTTTAATTATATTAGAATAAGGCTTATGCTGAAAGAACACTTCCCTCTCAGTCACTTGAAAAACCAGACAAGGCATGACCTTGCCAAGGGCTTTACAGGTTTAGTGAAAATTGATATCAGCATTAAATTTTTGAAACAGTGAGAGCATTTTGAATTTACCCGCCAAATATTCAAATACCTTTATAGCAGGACTTGGAGTTTTAATCGCCACTGGAGTATTTCTACTGGACATGGCAATTCCTCTCGGAGTCGCGGATGGAATTCTCTATGTCGTGCTTGTATTAATAGCCCTTTTCACAAAAAACAGGAAATTTATCTATATAGCGGCGGTCACAGGGACTGCGTTGACGGTTGCCGGTTATTTCCTGTCCCCGCAAGGTGGTGAAATGTGGCAGGTCATCGCCAACCGGTCGCTTGGTATATTCACTCTCTGGATGACGGCCGCACTTTGTCATGTGCAACACAGTCATTCAGAAAAAATGGAAGCGGTTCACCATGAACTTGAAGAAAAAGTTCAGCAGCGAACAGGAGACCTCATCAAATCCAAAGCTGCTCTGGAAAGAGAATCAACCTACGTTCAACTGCACAAGGATATAGCTGTCGCCGCGAATGAAACCCGGGCACTGAAAGATACTCTGAGGATATGTCTTCAAAGAATCTGCGCTCATGCCGGTTGGCCTGTGGGACACGCCTACCTGCCTGCCGATCAAACATCCAATTTGCTGGAACCTGCCAAAGTATGGTCCCTTGAGGATCCTGAACGTTTTGACACCTTCCTTAAAATATCAGAGGCAACTCCCCTCGGACCAGGCGTGGGACTTCCCGGTCGTGTCTTTGCCAGCGGGAAGCCTGCGTGGATTATAGATGTGACCAAAGATACCAACTTCCCACGCGCAAAGCTGGCAAAGGACATAGGGGTAAAAGCAGGGTTCGCGTTTCCTCTTTTAAGTGGTGAACGAGTGCTTGGCGTCATGGAATTTTTCTCAACTAAAGCGGCGGAACCTGACCGCGATATGATGGAAGTTATGGAAAAGGTTGGCATTCAGCTGGGCCGAGCTGTTGAACGACAATGGGCTGAAGAGGATATTCAAAACTCCAACGAACGATTGCGCAAACTGTATCAAAGACTGGAATTGGTTCGAGAAGAAGAACGCACACGTATCGCACGAGAAGTTCACGATGAATTGGCACAGATCCTGACCGCTCTGAAACTGGAACTCTCTCTACTCGATAAAAAACTGAACGATACCAACCCGCCCTTGAGTAATGACACGCGAATGATGCTAGAGCTGATTAACAATTCGATCCAGGCTGTAAAAAAGATCGCCATGGATTTGAGACCTCCTATTCTGGATGATCTGGGTCTCCGTGAAGCGATTGAATGGCAGGGTCATGAATTTGAGAAACGTACCGGTATTCACTTTACATTTGAAGCTTCTCAAGGCAATGTAGAGATAGACATCAATCGCTCCACTACTATTTTTCGTATTTTCCAGGAAACCCTGACCAATGTTATTCGGCACGCCAAAGCTAAAAATATAATTGTCCAAATGACAGGAAAAGATGATATCCTAACCTTGCGGGTCAAGGACGATGGTATTGGGATTCGACCTGAACAAATTTCCGACATACGGTCGCTCGGCCTGCTGGGCATACGCGAAAGAGCTCTTGTTTGGAACGGAGATGTTGACATCATGGGAGTTCACAATCAAGGCACAACAGTAACTATTAATATTCAACGGAACTAAAATGAAAACTGTCGATCAAAAACCAATTAAAATAATTATCGCCGATGACCACCCACTGTTTAGACGTGGGCTTAAACACGCTCTCGAAGAAACAGACGATATAGAAGTAGCTTGCGAAGCAGACAATGGTGACGAATTATTGTCTCTTATCAAAGGTGATGAATTCGACATGGTTCTTCTGGATATAGCTATGCCGGGAAAAAGCGGACTCGACTTATTAAAACAGCTCAAAAGCGAATACCCCAAGCTCCCCATACTCGTTCTCAGTGTTTATCCCGAAGAACAGTACGCGGTGCGCTTTATCAAAGCAGGAGCATCGGGCTATCTCACAAAAGAGAGCGCGTCCGAAAGACTGGTCGAAGCGATTCGCAAAGTAGCAGACGGCGGGAAATATGCCAGCCAAACGATCACCGAAAAACTGGCTTTCGATTTTTCTGATTCTGAAAAACCGCTCCACGAGACGCTATCGGACCGTGAATATCAAGTCTTCGGGATGATATCCGTTGGTAAGTCCCTCACCGAAATCGGGAAAGAGCTCTCCCTCAGCGTTAAAACCATCAGCACACACCGAACGCGCATCCTTGAAAAAATGAAAATGAAAAAAAATGCGGAGCTGATTCATTACGCAATCACTCAAAATCTTATCTAACCCGAGATATCCTGCTGGAGATAATTTTTAATCCCCCTAATCTAAAGATAAATTTTCACCTTCTGCCCAACCTCCCCTCTCTCCCCAAGCAACAGACTAGGAAAAAACCTACGGCATATAAGTACTGTGCCTATCATTTTTTCAG
Organism: uncultured Nitrospina sp.; assembly: GCA_913045445.1. Lineage (GTDB taxonomy): Bacteria > Nitrospinota > Nitrospinia > Nitrospinales > VA-1 > Nitromaritima. Next base: position 31,412 of record CAJWQP010000008.1, read on the forward strand.
ATCTTTGCTGATACCAAGACTCAGCTTAATCTACTAGACTTCACACTCGTTGCATCGACGTATGAGCGAATTTACGTTCTTTTGCAAGCCATGTAGATGGCCTGTTGCGCCGAGTTTTCATGAATGAGTAAACGAGGATAAACATTGCTATCAAAACCAGTTATCACGAGTTCAAGACGTGCATCACAAAACATATGGCTGATCCTTTTCGTTGCGGTCGGGATCGTTGCCGCGTCCAGCATCAATGCAGAATCGCTGGGCAACATGATTTCACTTAATCCTACGGGAGTAGATTTAAAAACGATCCGGGTAGCCAGAAGCACGGATGTGCAGATAAGCAACGATTCGCAAGAAACAATTCGTGACTTCACGATCGTTCAAATTGCTTCCGGAAAAAAAATGTTGTCCATAGAAGGATTAAAACCAAGCGCGTCTTTTAATCTGGCTTTTGACCGCGCCGGAACTTACGTAGCTTGTTATTCCAAAGAAAGTAAAGAAGCTTTTGGTTCGAGTACCTGTCTACAAATTGAAGTCGTTGGACTTCGGTCCGCATAAAACTGGAGCAGAGATTCCTTAGGTACTTTTTTATTAAAACGAGTAGTAAACTTTTGTTCAAAACCTTTAGAGGAGAACGGGAATGAAAAAGATTTTTGCACTTACAGCAGTATTTGTTGTATGCGTGGCTTTCAACGCATCAGCAGGAACCATCAACTCCGGTGAAACCGTATCTTGTAACGATGCGAATTCCATCACCCTCGAAAAAGCAAACATTGCTTTCGAGAACAACGATAAGTTTGGATACACATCCAATGATCGTGGAAGCGCAAACGTAATGATATGGAAATCATCCAACTTCACTACCGTTCCAGTATCTCTGGGCGGAAAAGGTGACAGCAACGCCGCTCTTCATGGTTCTGATAAGGGCCACGAGACTGGCGTGAGTGATGCTTTCTATGGTGACCTCCCTGGTCGTAACAAAGTTGTTCTGACCAAGCAGTCTGGGTTCAGCCGTGGCGACTCTATCGGCGACATCAGTGGTTTGGTTAAGATCACCAACCATGGCACCAACCCGGTTACGGTTACCTGTAACTAATTAGATTCAAATTAAGGGCTTTATTGCAAGTTTAGCCCTTACCCGGAAAACAGTCGGCTTCTCCCAAGTCGGCTGTTTTTTTTTGCCCTTAACTTCTCCCCTATTTTATTCCCGCACAGCATTATCTGAATATGATTTCCAACACCCGTATCATTATGTTAGGGTAGGGCATCAAAAAAATTAAACCTTTAAGGAACCTGCTATGAAATCCATTGCCGTTGCACGCATCACCTGTTTTTTTATCCTGGCCTTCTACTTCGCGGTTTGCGGAACACCCGCTTTTGCTGATGGGGCCGCAAAAAAGGGAGACAAAGTCGCCATAGAATACGAGGGCTCTCTTGATGACGGCACTGTGTTCGATAGCTCCAAAAACCATGACAAACCGCTTGAATTTGTTGTCGGGTCTGGACAGGTGATTCCCGGATTCGACAGGGCTGTAACAGGAATGAAAGTTAACGAGGAAAAAAAAATCAGGCTCGAGCCTACTGATGCCTATGGTGAGAAAAACCCAAAACTCACTCATAAAATTGCGCGGACCAAACTACCGCCAAAACCGGAACCCAAACCGGGAATGGGACTCATGATGGGAGCGCCCGGACAACCCGATAGAAGGGCTATGATCACTGAAGTCACCAAGGATCATGTTGTCATAGACATGAACCACCCCCTGGCGGGGAAAGCACTCACCTTCGCGATAAAACTTGTTAAAATTTCACACTGATTCGTTGACGGGTCAGAATGCACAGCGTGTGCTGTAATTGCGCACAGGCTAAAATTGCATGTACTGTAGTTTTATTAAAATTTATAATTTTTGAATCAACAATATTATGACTGCACCCGTTCGCGTCCGTTTCGCGCCCAGCCCAACCGGACACCTTCACATAGGCGGTGTGCGCACGGCCCTATTCAATTGGCTGTTCGCGCGTCACTATGGAGGACAGTTTGTTTTGCGCATCGAAGACACAGACGCATCCCGATCTACTGAGGAATCAATTGATGAAATCCTTGCCTCTATGAAATGGTTGGGACTGGATTGGGATGAGGGCCCCTTCCGCCAGACAAAAAGGCAGTCCGTTTACAAAGAAAAGGTTGACCAGCTTTTATGCGAGGATAAAGCCTACCCCTGTTTCTGCACAACGGAGGAGCTGGATCAAAAGCGCAAAGAAGCGCAGGCCAAAGGGCTCAAACCAAAATACGATGGCACCTGCCGGAACCGAACTGACAAACCTGAAGGCATTCCATTCGTCACTCGTTTTAAAGCTCCGCTGGAAGGAGCAGTCACTGTTCAAGACCTGCTACGCGGCAACGTGGTGTTCCAGAACGAAGAACTGGACGACCTTATCATTTTGCGATCTGACGGCACACCGACATATAATTTTGTGGTGGTGGTCGATGACGGTGACATGGGAATCACCCATGTCATAAGAGGTGATGACCATTTATCAAACACACCCCGGCAGGCATTGTTGTATGACGGACTTGGAATGCCCCGCCCCAAATTCGCGCATATTTCGATGATACTGGGAGCAGACAAAACCCGACTCAGTAAACGTCATGGGGCGACTTCGGTACTCGCATACCGCGACATGGGATACCTGCCCGATGCGCTCATCAATTACCTTGCCAGACTCGGTTGGTCACACGGCGATCAGGAAATCTTCACCCGGCAGGAAATGATCCAGCATTTTTCACTGGAAAACGTCACTACCTCCGCCGCCGTGTTCAATCCGGAAAAACTTCAATGGCTCAACCAGCAATACATCCAGAACACCTCGCCTCTGGACTTGGCCCCTCAACTAGAACCATTCCTCATCAGAGAAGGTATCCTGTCTGAGAACCATGAACTCAGCGCTCAAGAAATTTCCAAGCCCATCCCTTCACTCAACCAGAGAGCGGAAACGCTGGTGAAAATGGCGCCAAAATCTGCTTTCTATTTCAGAAAGGAACTTGAATTCGATGAGAAAGCACGGGGAAAATTTCTCAAACCAGACATTAAACCGCATATCGAAAAACTAATCGCCGCCATAAGCGAAATGGAAAACCTGGAACACGATCCACTAGAAAAACTGTTCAAACAGGTCGCCGAAGAGGCAGAGCTTAAGCTGGGAAAACTGGCCCAGCCCGTGCGAGTGGCACTTACCGGAGGTACCGCGAGTCCGGGAATCTATGATGTCGTCTTGTTACTCGGTAAAACCACCACACTCAAGCGTTTGAATGAAGCAGTGGATTTTATTGTAAAAGCGCGGTAGAACTTTGAGCTGTTTATAAAGGTTTTAATTCAACCTCATATTTTTTGTGCGATGATGATACAAATTCATAACTTCATGAACGACATCCTGCTGTAAATTGGTATGAATTCATCTGACAGCATTCCTCTCTCAATTTTCGGAAGATGGTTTGTTATCTTAGCGTCTTGGCGACTTTGCGAGAAACTAACTGCCTTTTTTTGCGATTTTTGCCCAGGTGTCGCGAAGGGTTACGGCACGATTAAACACAGGCGCGGTGGATAAATAGTTTTTCGCATCGGCGCAAAAGTATCCCATGCGTAAAAACTGAAAGCGGTCACCCGGCTGAGCCTCGGCCAGCGCGGGTTCGACTTTGCAGTCTTTCAGGATTTCCAGCGACTCGGGGTTGAGAGCGGATTTTAAATCGGAACTCTCCTTGTCATCGGCGGGGTTTTCTTTGGTGAACAGGTGACTATACATCCGCACCTCCGCGCTCTTCGCATGCTGTGCCGATACCCAGTGAAGCGTGCCTTTGATCTTGCGCCCGGCAGTTGCACCACCTGATTTTGAATCTGGATCATACGTACACCTCAGTTCGGTGATGTTGCCGCTACTGTCCTTTATCACTTCTTCGCATTTGATAATGTAGGCGCTCTTGAGGCGGACTTCTTTCCCCGGCGCGAGCCTGAAAAACTTTTTCGGCGCGTCTTCCATGAAATCTTCCTGCTCGATATAGAGCTCGCGTGAGAATGGAATCTTCCTGCTACCCGCCTCCGGGTCTTCCGGGTTGTTGGGGGAATCGAGTTCTTCCACCTGCCCTTCAGGATAATTCACAAGGACCACTTTCAACGGACGAAGAACCGCCATCAATCGTAGCGCACGTTTGTTGAGGTCTTCGCGCAGACAGTGTTCGAGCAATGCCATCTCTACTGTGCTGTTGGCTTTGGCGACACCGATCCGTTCACAAAAATCGCGAATGGACTCGGGCGTGTATCCGCGACGCCGCAGGCCGGAAATGGTCGGCATACGCGGATCATCCCACCCGGCAACATGTTTCTCTTCTACCAGTTGCAGAAGTTTGCGTTTGCTCAATAACGTGTATGCGAGGTTGAGCCGCGCGAATTCTATCTGTTGCGGATGATAAACATCGAGCGTGTCGATGATCCAGTCATAGAGCGGACGATGGTCCTCAAATTCCAATGTGCAAATAGAATGCGTGATCGTTTCGATTGAGTCGGACTGACCATGCGCGAAATCGTACATCGGGTAAATACACCAGGTGTCTCCCGTGCGATGATGATGCGCCTTGATAATGCGGTAAAGAACCGGATCCCGCATATTGAGATTGCCCGAAGCCATGTCGATTTTCGCGCGCAGGACTTTCGCGCCGTCCGCAAACTCGCCGTTTTTCATACGCTCGAACAGGTCGAGATTTTCTTCTACAGAGCGATTGCGAAACGGGCTGTCCTTTCCCGCCTGAGTGGGTGTACCGCGATGCTCCCTGATCTCGTCGGCGCTGAGATCTTCGACATAAGCCACGTCCGCTTTAATCAACTGCACCGCCCAGTCGTAAAGCTGGGCAAAATAATCAGACGTATAATATATTTTGTCGCCCCAGTCGAATCCGAGCCACTTTACATCCTCAATGATCGACTGAACATAGACATCCTCTTCTTTGGTCGGATTCGTATCATCAAAACGCAGATTGCATTGTCCGCCAAACTCGTCTGCAAGACCAAAGTTGAGACAGATGGATTTTGCGTGACCGATGTGGAGGAATCCATTTGGCTCCGGCGGAAAGCGGGTGTGGACACGCCCCTCCCATTTATTTGATGCAATATCGTCTTTAACAACTTCCCGGATAAAATTGGAAGGCGTAACGTCCGTTTCGTTTTCTTTATTCATAAATAGTTTCGCAAGGTATCAGTTAAAAGGAAGGCATTCTATCACAATCAGTCGGGTTAAAGGTCATGGTTCATTTCCCAGTTCACTTATATCCTTAACCTTCACTTTGTCGTGGAGGTTTTTGGCTTTGAGGGCGTCTTCCAGCATGAGCACGCAAAATGGGCAAGACACGGCGATGGTGTCGGGATTGGATTCCATCAGCTGGTCAACGCGCTGGTGGCTCACGCGGGTACTGGTTTTTTCTTCCAGTAGAAACCTTCCGCCTCCCGCGCCGCAACAGGTGCCACGTTCCCGGCTGGTAGCTGGCTCAGATATAGCTTTCGGATCTACATTATCTGCAATCACCTCACGCGGGGCATCATAAATTTTATTGTGCCGGCCCAGGTAACATGGATCATGATACACCACACGATCATCGGTTTTTACTTCACTCCCCCCCTGGAGGGCCAGCAGTTCGGAATGGTGGATGACATTGAGCTCAACGCCAAACTCGGCGTACTCGTTCTTGAGCGAATTGAAACAATGCGGGCAATGGGTGACAATTTTCATCACAGATTTTTCTTTAAACAGTTCGGCATTTTTTGAAGCGAGCATATCGAAAAGATATTCGTTTCCAGCGCGTCGGGCTGGATCACCGGTACAACCTTCATCGTTACCAAGAATTGAAAAATCCACCCCAGCGGACTTCAATGATTTGACCACCGCCGTAGCGATTTTTTTACCGCGTTCATCGAATGACCCATTACAGCCAACAAAATATAGATACTCGGTCGGGTTATTTTTGTCCCATGTTTTAATATCCAATTCTTTCGCCCAGTCTGCGCGGGTATTACTGCCGAATCCCCAGGGATTGGAATGTGCCTCCAGCGATTTGAAGGCATTGGCAAACTCAGCCGGGTAGCGGTCCTCCATGAGTACGAGTCCGCGCCTAAGATCAACCACCTTGTTCACGTATTCGATCATGACAGGACATTCTTCCTCACAGGCGCCACAGGTCGTACACGACCAGATCGTCTCATCGTTAATTATTCCACCGAGCAATGAGGGGCTTTCCAACCGCTCAAGGTTATCATCGAGCAGGAAAGGTGTTTCGCTATTGAGGTGATCGCGCAGGTCTACCGTCAGTTGTTTTGGCGAAAGCGGTTTGCCGCTGGCCAGTGCAGGGCAAACAACATCGCACCTTCCGCACTCGGTACAGGTGTGCAGGTCGAGCAGTTTTTTCCAGGAAAACTCCTCTATCTTTGAAACTCCATAATTTTCCAGTTCTTCATTTTCAAAATCGATGCGATAAAGCTGATTGCCTCTTCCATAAATATTTGAGAAGAACACATTAGGAATCGAAGTGATGATATGAAAATGTTTTGAGCCGGGTAGCAGAGTCAAAAAATACAAGATGCAGACGACATGCATCCAATAAGCCAGGTTGTGAAGGTGGACGACAATATCCGCTCCCAAAACGGATAACACAGGCGCGATTAATGAACCCAGCCAGATCCCGTTCAATACCGCTTGCGGATTCCTCGCCTGCCATGCCGCGTCAAACAGAGCATCGCTCACCATGATCGCGAGGATAAGAACGAGAATCACGATACCTTCCATCGATAAAGTGAGTCGCTCAGGCTTGACCACAGTCCTGCGATAAAGAGCATAAGTCGCGGCAAGAATTACCAGAACGATCAAACAATCTTTTAAATAAAGGTACAGCGTTTCGCATCCGCTCCCAGCCAATTCTACCGTTGGGAAAAACCCAATAAAGAAAAACCAGGCGGCCCGAAGGAGAAATATGAGGAATCCCCAAAAAATAAGCGCGTGCATCCACCCCGCCCCGGCTTCCTTAAACATCTTGACCTGCAAGAAAGCTGTGCGAAAAGTGTGCCCCAATCTTTTAACAGGAGAGTTGAGTCGGTCCTCGAAGGGAGCTCTTTGAAAAATCTTCCATTTAGGCCACAGGACGTACAGAAAACGTGCGATCGCCGTCAACACAAGAAGCCCTAGAACAAAGGGTTGCAGGTCCTGAGAGACCCATTCAAGCGCACGGTTTTGAGAAAAGTTCATCTATATAAACCCACTATTTAAGAATTCATCTAAATAAATAGAGCAGGACAAGAGGTGCCCATCGGTCAAAGCTATGGTACCGAAAGGCGATGAAAGAGGCTAGTTATTTGATTTATCAGGAATTGCTGTTGAATTTGCCATTTCCTGTGCTATATTTATAAGCGCTTAAAGCCATCTTGATTACACAGCCATACACCTTTGCGGGGAGGCCTTGCATCATGGCGAAACTTTTTACTCGTGCCATTCAGCCTATGAACTTTTTTCATTTTTCCGTAATTGTTTGCGGATCGATCTTTTTATGCGTTGCCAACACCAGCGCAATTCCACTGGATGATGTCTACGATAGGGGCCAGGCCGAGGTTCGTGTCTCTCCTGAGTTTAATCCGCAAAACGGGATGCCACCCGTATTTAATCCTTCCCTGCATCCAAACCTGAATAGTGATATCAACGAAGCACACCCTATTCCTGATTATATTAAACAGTTCGGCAAGGACCAGATCTTCCCGATTTATTACCACCAACTACTTGAGGTCGACCCGAAGGATCAGGTCCAAAGCAAAATTTTCAATGAACAGGCCTTCCGTTCAACCAGAAGGATAGGCGTTTTGGGCTTTGAAAACAAGACTTCCGGTCAGTTCAAAGACGAAAATGCAGGTAAAATCGTAGCAAAACAGGTTTCCCACGAGCTTCAGTCCGTGAAAGACTATTTTATCATCCCACCACCAAGGATGAATGAAGATGCACAACTCAGAATCGTAACAAAATTCTCGGCAGACAACCAACAGCAGGCAAAACCACCCGGCACTGAGGCTCAGTCAACCCACTCCGACCTGTCATACTCAAGTGATGAGATGGATGCGGTTATGATTGGAGCAGTCACAAAATATATGGATTCCTATCGCACCCGGAGTGGGGCCATAGAAAAAAGCCTGTCCGGCGGTGTTGAATTTGGGGCATTTCTGGTCAGCACCCACACGGGTGATGTGATCTGGGGAGCCCGATTTGTCGGATCGCAACCTACCGGCCTGTCCAGCTTTTTCCTGAATTCGGGTTCGAAATGGCTGAGCAAGGAACATCTGTCCCAGGCGGCCATGAAAAATGTATTACAGGCATTCCACGAAAATAAGCTCAAATAAGACTTTTTTTAGTATAATGACGTCATGTCAACCACCGATCCATTTGAATCACCCACGCATGGGATAGAACCCGATGAGCAAACTCTGAAGAAGAAAAAACTGTGGAGGAACCTGTTCCTTTTTAACCTCTGCATCACCCTTTTGCTGATCGGTATTTTCTGGCTTCCCGTTAAACTGGTACAAATGGAAAAGTTTGCCAGTTCACCCAGCGTAAACCTTACCAAGAAAGGTGTCTCCAACGCATTCAACAGTATCCCGGACCAACCCGTTGAGAATGTGGTGGCATCAGACCTTCTTGAAACCAAATTGACCGTCATTAACGCATCGTCTGAAGACAACTGGGTTTATTTCGATTTCTCTAGAGGAGAAGTCGTTGACATTCACGACAAATCGTCTATCGAATGGGACCTGGCCTTTCGCCGGAGCAAAGTCATCTCTAATGGGGGTGCGACCAACAAATTTGGCAGGGCGGGATTGATCAATCTGGGTTCGCTGGATTTCGATCAGGTGGCAGAAGTTCCTCTCGAAAATTATGTTCAGGATAAGGCCACGCGCACCGAAACGGAAAACCCCATTCTCTTGAAGTGGTACAAATACAACTACCTGACACACAAACTATCGGCCAAACCCAATACCTATGCAGTAAGAACTGCCAACAGCAAATTTGTCAAAGTCAAATTTCTTGACTTCTATTGTAGCAACAAGGAAACAGGGTGCATCAAAATGCAGTATGTGTACCAGGATAATGGCTCGAATAAACTGACCAAATCCGCCTCAGGCATTACTCCGCCCGCCTAAACCGTCTTCAGCTGTTTTTCCCGTTTGCAGGGCAAATTGGGTATGTTCAAGAGCTAATAGACGTGTTATTTTACCCTGCATACAGTAGAACCCATTAGCAGGATTTAATAAATTAAATTTTGTCTTTTTGAACTGGCTATATTTTTTATTTTTGGAGGAAGTTTCATGGCAACATTGAAAAAAATTCTCTTCGGTCAATCTGCCGGGGAAAGCCTAACCTCTCTGGTGGAGGAGATGCAGAAAAAGTACAACCCTAAAAAAGGTCGGCGATTCAATCATGCCAACATCACCTATGAAGTCAGTCGTCCCGGTGTGGTTGATGATAATATCCAGTTTGAGATAAGCTCAAAAATCCCTCAGGATGAACTCAAAGGGGATCATGACATGAAAAGTTACTTCAAGGAAATCAAGAAGCTCGTTTCGAAAGAAAAACATAAGCCTGTCTCAGTGGAAATGGAAAATATCGTGTTGGACTCCAGAAAGGATTCTGAAAAAGAGAGGGACTATGTGAAACTCCTTTACAGCTATCCCCTTGATGATCTTTACGATGACAAAGATGTAACGGCTAAAATTGATCAGATGGGCCAGGAAAACATCAAGGAGTCTACACAAAAAATAAAAGGTTCACTAACACCGCAAGGGAGCCTGGTTCTTCAGATGGTCAAGGAAACCATTCAGAACAACGCCCGTGAAAATATCGAGCAACTTATGAGTGCCAACAAGAAGGTGAAGGCGGAAATGAGGGGTTAGACGTTCATGAATCCGTTTGCCTATTACCTGGGGCGTTCTCTGCAATTACTGGGGCTCGCTACAATAACCCTGGTGGTCCTGCTTTTTTTTGGTCAGTGGAAAATGGAACCCCTTCTTTACCTGACAATCGCGGGGGCAGTCGAGTTTTATGGTGGAACCTGGCTCCTGAATAGAAAACAATAACCAGAAGTACCGAACTCACTCTCAGGCGACACCTGAACACGAGGGTTCTCCCATTTTTTTCTCTCTCTTTCCATTAGCTGGTTACGAAGTAATCTACTCATGAAAGAATTACTGGCAAAACCGGGTTTTCTAGCTTCTTCCGGGACTTTCGGTGCCGACCTCAGCTATCTGCTCGCTGTGGTCTTTACCATGATGTTTCTATACGCCTGGAAACTGGCTAAACAAGGACGCGGCACCGGGCACCACAAGCTGATCTTCGCATCCATGGTTTCAATGCTGGTCTACTTTGTGGGTTACTACTATGCCCGGCAGTTGGGCGTATTGGCTCTGGAAGGAAAAGAAGGTTTCGGCGGTCCTCAGGAAACCTACGACAATGTTTTCATACCCATTCTGGCCGCACACCTGATTCTGGTTTGTCTGGGCCTCATCCTGGCAATTTATATGATTTTTCAAGGATTCCGCGCTTGCGATAAAGTCAACGGGGATTACCGATTGCAAAGCAGGGAACTGAAGGTCAACCCAAAAACCTTCAAATCAGTCATGATGACCCTGGCGGGCCTGTGGCTGGTAAATCAGCTTATTCTGACCTTTGTGCGTCATAAATCATTTGCCGCAAGCCTGGCCTGGGCGCTCATTTTCGGTGTCATCGGGCTGGTGATCTACCTGGAAAGAATCATCGAAAAAGCCCTGCCAGATGGTGCCCGGCGGCACCGACTACTAGGACGAACCACGATGGTCATTTTTGCCCTGATTCTGGCAACGAGCACTCTCACCTACCTGATGCTGTACGTGATTTACCCCACAGCATGACAGATAGAGGCTCTTTCCCTGATGAAGCAGTGAAAACCTTTAAAAACAAGGGCTACGGAAGAATTTAAATTATCTAAACTTTAAGGGTTTTCTCCTTGACACCCTTCAAAATCCTATGGTAAAGTTCCTCGGTTAAATGATCTCAAAATACATGAGCAACAAATACAGGGCAGTGAGCCCGTTGACTCCGAGACCAATAAACACAATAGTATCAAAAATTTTTCCATTTTTACTGGGCATGCTGTTTCCTTGGGGAAATTGAGTTCAAGTCGAATATCGAAACTGAAATTAACATTCAGAATTTATAACTGTCAAGAATAAACTGTATCAATCTTTCACACTTTTATTTCAGGGGCGCCTTCAATGGATATAGAAAAAATTAAGGAAAAAGCCGGTCCATGGGTCTACATGGGAACTGTTGTATTTTGTTTATGGTTCTTTTACTGGTTCGCCTCGGTCTGGCGATAAACGAAGACGGCTCAAATCAACTCGATTTGATAAATTCTAAAGGGGGAATTTTTTAGCAATGGAAGAACAAAAACAATTCATAACCGGCAAATCCATCACATGGTTCATCATTGCGTTCATCGTAATGGGTTTCTACTACTTCTTCATCAACTGGGGCCTCATGAAGGTTCAGGGCCTGGATTTCTTCTATCTATGGTCTTCCGGTGGTGGTGGCGGTGGTGGTCACTAGTCACTGACGAAATAGTTTTCATAAAAATGGCAAGCTCTCGTAGCTTGCCATTTTTTTTTGCCACAAGATACTTCACTGCCCAGCGTTACGAACACTGGTATAAACAATCATGAACGGCAAAACAGTCTGCCGCATTTATCTCATTCGCCACGGTGAAACCGCTAATGCCGGTGAAGTCTGCTTCAACGGGCATTTCGATGTGGACCTTTCGGACTATGGAAAAGAGCAAAGTCGCCGAATCGCCGAGGCTTTAAAAAATCTACCCATCAAAGCTATCTACAGCAGTGACCTGAAACGAACCCAGATTGGGGCACAATACGTTGCGGCAGAACACGATCTGAAGCATACCCCCTGCAAAGAATTACGTGAGCTGGGCTTTGGCGACTGGGAAGGATTGAGCGTTGCCGAAGTCAATCGCAGGTATCCCGACCAACTCAAGGAAAGACTCAATGATATAGAGAATTTTCACGTTGAGGGAGGCGAATCATTCTTCCAGCTCAGAGACAGGGTAATTCCCACATTCAAAGAAATTGTATCCGCGCATTCCCATGACCATATCGTCATACTTTGTCATGGTGGAGTGATCCGCACCATCCTCGCTCACATCCTGGAAATCTCGATAAAAAATCTGTTTCGTATCAGCCAGCACTATGCGTCAGTTAATATCATTCAGAATTACGATGGAGGAGACCCGGTAGTAGAACTCATGGGTGGCACTCACGAAAACATCCATCCACCTGACTCCCCTGACAAGAAAATGTCCCTCCAGTAAAAAAATAGAACCACTATGAAGAATTGGCTGATCCGCATTCGCAAAGCAGATGTTTTCCTAAACGGCAAGCAGGTTCTTCACAACATCGACTGGACCATGAAACGCAAAGAAAACTGGGCGGTCGTTGGAATCAATGGAGCAGGCAAAACCTGTTTCATGAAACTCATCTTCGGAGAACTAATTCCGATTGACGGTGGAGAGGTGAGGTGGTTTGGGAACGAAGAGCACGGTCCTCTTATGGATGCTCGAAAACGAATCGGCTTCGTCTCGGCGGATTATCAGGAAAAATACTCTCCCGACACTCTGGGACGGGATGTGGTGGTGTCTGGATTTTTTTCTTCCATCGGATTATACCAAAGAGCCAGTCAGGAACAGAAAAACACGGCCAGCGACTGGATGGAGTTTCTGGGCATACAGGATTTAAGTGATGAACCCATTGGACGAATCTCTTACGGGGAAGCCAGACGGCTCCTTCTGGCGAGGGCCTTGGTCAACCGCCCTGACCTGCTGATTCTGGATGAACCTTGTGCCGGGTTGGACATCCCCACTCGAGAGCGTTTTCTGCAAACTCTGGAAAAACTGGCTAAAACAAAAACCCAATTGATCCATGTAACTCACCACATTGACGAAATTCTCCCTTTGACGACTCACGTCCTATATTTAAAAAATGGGACCCTGTTTTCGCAGGGAGAAAAAAAGGGGATGCTGACCGGACCCAAATTATCAGACGCTTTTGATTGTCACATTAAATTGAAGAAAAGTTCAGGCCGCTACTGGATCACAGATAGCCGCCCAAACAAATCAAAGCGTTCTGTTAAACGTCCAGGCTGAGCCTTCTCTCCCTTGCCTCTTTACAAACAAATGAGGTAAAATCCATACTTAGCCGATTGCGAACAAAGGGAAAAGCGATGAATCAAAACAACAAATTTATCATGGCAGTATCTTTACTGATCATTCTTTTTGGGTTTATTCCTGATACATGGTCTCAGGAAAGAGCGGAAGACTGGTTTATGAAAGGGAATGAACTCCGTCGCCAGGGGCTGTTCGATCAAGCGATTGATGCTTACAAAAAGTCCATTGAAGATAATCCCAACGCGACTGTAGCTTATTTTAACCTTGCTCTGGTTTACAAAAACCTGAACCGACTGGGCGAAGCCGCGTCTGCCTTCGAAAGGGCTGTCGAACTGGAACCCGGAAATATGGACGCTCGTTACGGACTGGGAAATGTCTACAACCACCTCGAACGCTGGGAGGAAGCCATCGCTCAGCTAAACGTTGTTGTTCATCGGCGGCGTAATGACGCTGAAGCACATGGCAACCTCGGATGGGCCTACTACAATATCAAAATCGAACCGCCGTTCAAACTTCTTGTAATCGTCAACTTGAGGAGAGCTGTGGATTTGTTTGAATCAAAAAATCAGCTCGAAGCCGCAGAAGCAACTCGAAAGATTTTAAATGAAGCCATGGTACGGTACGGTTACCAGGTAAAAATTCCTCACGACTAATCACCCCCCGCATCGGGAAACTACACTGGCTTATAAAACTCCTTAAACACACGAATGAGGTTTTCCTGATCTTTCGACCCCGCCATTTCCCGGATTGAATGCATCGATAGCATGGGACTGCCAACATCGACGGTACGAACACCAAGATTTGCCGCGGTGATTGGGCCTATCGTGCTTCCGCACCGCATATCCGACCGAATCGCAAATTTCTGCACGGGAACCTTGGCTTTTAAACAAAATTGCTCGAATTGCGATGCTGATACGCCATCGGTGGCATATTTTTGTCCGGCGTGGCTTTTGATAACGGGCCCCGAATTGATCATTGGCAAATGATTGGCATCGTGCATTTCAGAGTAGTTGGGATGGATGGCGTGTGCCATGTCTGCTGAAACAAATAATGATCTGGCAACCCCCCTCATGAACGACTCCCTCGGGTTCTGGGATCCTGCTGATATACGCTCCAGGACATCCTTGAGAAACGGAGAACTCCCTCCCTGCGCCGTTTCACTGCCCACTTCTTCATTATCATAAAATACCAGAACACGTGTCGCCGCATCTTTCCGGGGTGACTCCAGCAGTGCAGACATGGCGGCATGACAGGAAGCAAGATTATCCAAACGCGAGGCAAACACAAATTCGTTATTGGCTCCCGCAAGGGTTCCTTTCTGCAAGTCGAACAGTTGCAACTCCAAACTGAGAATATCAGCGGGCGCGCAGTTCAGCTCTGCGGCAACCAATTCTTTTAACATTTTTTTCGATTTTATTTTTCCATCCGAAAGAGCAAAAACAGGAGGAAGGTGATTCTGTGAATTGAGCACCAACCCTTTTTCGTTTACTGACCGGTTTAAATGAATGGCCAACTGAGGAATTCGCAGTAAAGGTCTATCAAACTTTATCAACCGGGACGCACCACCATACCCTATAGCAGATAACGGTTTCTGTTTGCCCCGACTACTCTTTCTAGCCTTTACAGGTTTTTGTTTTAACAGGACTCGCCCTGCCAGAGACAGATCACGGTCGGTCCAGGTCGTCAATAACGCACCGCCATACACCTCCACACCCAATTGAACGTAACCGTTTTTGATGTACTCCGGGTTGGGTTTCAGACGCAGGTTAGGACTATCCGTATGCGCCCCGATAATTTTAAACCCGGCTTCCTCTGGCATTTTTATGCCAACACAAAATGCTGTCAGTGACGACCCATTGCGGATCACAAAATACTTTCCATCAGGTGCAAGGTCCCATGAGTCCTGTTCCAACAACTCGACATATCCTTCATTCTTCAATTGATATTTAAATTCTTCAACGACATGAAAAGGTGTCGGCGACTTGTCGATCAATTCAATCAGAGACTGGCTTCTTTTAAGATAAGAATTTTCAGTTTTCTTCATAAGCTGTTCTCAATTCCCAACTTGATTTTTAATAATTATAAATCGAAACGCGCAAAACCTATCCTCTGGAAGTCCCGATTGTAGCAAATTTTGTGATCCCACAAGAGAATATAAACCCACTATATCCTTTAAAACAGCCCGATTAAGAAGAAGACGCAGTTTTACATTCAATCTGTAAGATTATATTTATTGAAAACTCATGGGAAGGCTGAGATAAAATGAAGGTCGCTATCGAACCCTCAAAGGTAAGGGGAGGCACTGTGGGAGAACTGATAAGGGCTAATTTTAAAACCAAACTGATACCCCGTCTTTCCAAATACAAGCCTGAGAACAAAAACCCGGAGTACCAGAAAGAAATTTTTTCAGAACTATTTTCCCGGTTTCCACAGTTCAAGGCACATGTAGCAGCCTATACCGAGAGAAATTATTGTGTGGTAATAAACGATGAAGACCATAGCAGTCCTGAACCGCTATTTGACACATTGAGCTTTGACGAAATTCATATGCTGAACAAATGGATCGTCGACCATCGCGGATCAGCCATCCTGCAACGAAAATAAGAATTTTTGAACGACTTATTTTACCGCTACGCTGATATCCAGAATTTTGGCACTTTGAAGCAAGCCCATAATTTTGATCACATCGCCATAAGGCAGGTTCTTATCAGCTCTTATGATCGCGGCGCTCTTTTTACTCACATCAATTTTTACCAGAACCGATTCGAGGTCTCGCAAACGAACTTTTTCCCCATTCAAAAAAACCTGTTTATCTACTGTCACTTCAAGTTCGATCGGCTTGGAAACTTCGTCCGGAACGGACGACTTTGAGGAAGGAAGAGATATTCCCATCTGGCGTTTGAAGTCTACAAACACCGTTGACACCATAAAAAATATAAGAAGGAGAAACACCACATCAATCAGTGGTGTCATATCCAACGCAAAATTTTCTTCACTTTCTCTTCGGAAACGCATTGACTCCACCAGAACAAACAATTTTACTATTCACATCCATCAGAGGGTCACTTTAAGAAACGTTGCGAACACCACCACTCGTCCTGGGCTTTGCTGGCTTGCTTCCCGTTTCCTGTGCTTTTTTCTCGCGCACGGCTTCAAAGGAAAGCTCTTCAACGAGTTGGAAGGCAATTTCTTCCATTTCAAAAACATAGCGATCTATTTTTGCGCGGAAGTAATGATACAGTGCCAATGCAGGGATACCCACTATCATACCTGCCGCTGTAGTGATTAATGCTTCCGAAATACCACTGGCAACCAGGCCGGGATTCCCAGTTCCACTTTGCGAGATAACATTGAAGGCCTTGATCATTCCGAATACAGTTCCCAGCAAACCCATCATGGGAGTAATATTTGCCACTGCGCCCAAAACACGCAGATTGGAATTCAACAATGAAGCTTCGTGTTGACCGGCACCCTCAATCGCCCGTTCTATTTCATCCAGTTTGCCGCCAAACCGCAACAACCCGGTCTTAAGAACACGAGCTAACGAAGTATCATGTGAAGCGCATAACTGCAATCCCAACTGAATATCCTTCCAATTCCAATGCGAACGGATCCGATCAAGAAATTCGGCGTCAATAATATTTCTTCGTCGCAGGTTATAAGCTCTTTCCATACCGATTCCGAGCACAAGGATAGAAGAAAAAAGGATGGGGTACATCATGAATCCGCCCTTCTCTATAAAGGACAGAACCTTGAAATCCGATCCAAGGGTGACTGCCTGGGCGGCATACAGTGGAGAAGGAAAACTGATCACCAGCGATGCCAGCAGAACCGGAAATTTTATTTTCAGAGCAGAGCGCATAACCTTTTATATTCTCAGATGTATTGAACCCGCTTCGGCTAATTCCCTAATTATTAGCAAGAAGCAATTTAAACTTATAGCACGATTAAAATCAACATATCAAGTTGGAAGCAAGAAACCTCCAACTTTAAAAGACTTTAGTGGGCTTTGGTGCTATAATACGTCCGTTTAAAACATATACAATCCTTTCTCGTCTGTTATGAGATTTCCCAAAATAAACGCCCGATTAGTCGGCACCTTGAGTATTATTCTTTGCCTTCCGATAATGTGCGCCTGCATGTCCACACCGGAAAAAAAATCTAAATCGGCACAAGAGTTACTTGAAGAAGGAATTAAAGAATCTAAAGAGCAGTCAAATATCCGCGCAAAAGCCGTTTTTCAGCAAATTCTGGAAGATTATCCTGACAGTAAACAACGGATACATGCCCTGTTGTTTCTTGCAAGAGCTTACTATAGCGATGAGGAATTTGAAGAAGCAAAATTCCATTTCCAAAAATTTATTGATCTCTATCCGGCACATGCGCAGGTGGATCGGGCTTACTATTTCAGAGCAATGTCAGATTTTAAATTGGTGGACCTTGCGTTAAGAGACCAGACTGCCACTCGGGAAGCGATCGAAGGGTTCCAGCAATTGATTGATCGGTTTCCTAAAAGCCAGTATCTGGAAGAAGCCAAAAAGAAAAAAAAGGAATGTGAATTAAAACTGGCGCAGAATGTTTTCGAAATAGGAAAGTTTTACTACCGTACCGGGTCTTACCAATCAGCCATCATTAGATTTAAAAACCTCGTGGCTGAACATCCGAAACATAAAGATTTGGATGAGGCCATGTTTCTTATAGCGGAATCGTATTATTATGAACAAAGCTTTGGTGCGGCATCGCTCTCATACAAAGAACTTTTACAGAAATATCCAAAAGGGCGCTTCTCCATTCAAGCGAGAAGCAGACTTAGAACTCTACGCAGATAACTGTCATTATGACTGACAAGAATAACCCTGAAAATTCGAGCAAAAATAGAGATTTGAAAACCGATGCGCTGACTCGTTACATGAGTGAGATCAGCAAAATAAAACCGTTGACTCGCGAGGAAGAACGGGAGTTAGGGCTCAAGATAGCTGATGGCGATAGCACGTCGCTGCAAATACTCGTTCAAAGAAATTTGAAATACGTGGTTTCTGTTGCTAACAAATACCGTGGATGCGGACTCTCCCTTCAAGATTTAATTGAAGAAGGCAATATCGGTCTCATCCAGGCGGCTAAAAGATTTGATCCCGCGCATAATGTAAAATTTATCACCTACGCCGTTTGGTGGATCAAACAGACCATCATGCATTCCCTTGCCGAACAATCGGGAACTGTCAAGCTACCCGTCAAGCAGGCGGGCAAAGTTTTCAAAGGAGCAAAGTGCTTTAACAATCTGGCGCAAACCCTTGGGCGGGAACCCACACAGACCGAGGTAGCCCAAAGTCAGGGAATTCCGTTACAGGTATACGAAAACAACATGCGTGCCTATCGAACTCATATTTCCCTCGATACTCCACTCAAAAAAGGAGAGGGCACTACTTATCTGGAACTCCTGGAAAAACAGGATGTCGTTCCCTACGATGAACAGATAATGAGGGAGGAACTGGAAGCCAAAGTCGATAAATTACTACTGGACCTGCCGGAACGCGAAAAACAAATATTAAGGATGCGATTTGGCTTTGATGGTGAAACTAAAACACTGGAAGAAATAGGAAAGAAAATAGGCTTGTCCCGTGAGCGGGTCCGGCAAATTGAAAAACGGGCCAAGGAAAAATTAAAAAACAAATCCAAATCCAACACCTCATTTGACCCTTTGGATTGACAACAGGAACACACCCCCAACAACCTTGCCTGAGATGATCAACAATATTCCTATCTGGATTATCGCCTATCTTTTGGGCTCCATTCCATTCGGAGTTTTATTAGCACGCGTCCAAAGCGTTGATTTGCGCGAACATGGCAGTGGCAACATTGGGGCAACTAACGTCGCCCGGGTGCTGGGGAAAAAAGCCGGTATCCTGACCCTGCTGGGAGATGCCCTCAAAGGCTGGCTCGCGGTTGCGCTCGCTTCGTGGGTTCTGGATGATCCTGTTGCAATTGCCGTAGCCGGACTCATGGCGTTTTGCGGCCACTTGTTTTCAATGTTTCTTAAGTTTAAAGGGGGAAAAGGGGTTGCTACCGGATTGGGGATTCATTTGTATATAATGCCAATGGCGAGCCTGGGAGCTATGGGAGTATTTGCTTGCACCTTATGGATTTCAAAATATGTATCGCTCAGCTCCATAATCGCGGCAATCGCTTTGCCCGCGTTCGGCATATTTCTGGGAGTGCCGCTTCCTTATGTGTATATGTCTTTACTTATCTCTGTACTGGTAGTCTTTAAACACCATGAGAATATTCGGCGAATCTTGGCGGGAACAGAGTCGCATTTCCCAAAAAAATAGAAATTGACAAACCCATTGAGGGAAATATAATGAGACTTCCTGTAAGCTTTTATCGGATTACAAGATCGCGGGAGTAACTCAGTGGTAGAGTGCAACCTTGCCAAGGTTGAAGTCGAGGGTTCGAACCCCTTCTCCCGCTCCACTTTCCTTTTTTCCTAAATCAGGTAAACATATCAGGCACCGTGGCCAAGTGGTAAGGCAGAGGTCTGCAAAACCTTTATCGGCGGTTCGAGTCCGCCCGGTGCCTCCATTTTTTCAGTGACTTGCAGTTGATGGTCACTTTACACCCCCTCCCCTTTCCCGCGCGAACATTGGGGCAGTTTCGCTTCACCTACTCAATGGATGAGCAGGACCGCGACCTCATTCACAAGTTTGTGTTGAAAAAACAGATCGAAATGATCAGGCGAAACCGAAAACTGGAAATGTCATTGGTTGAATAAAGCTTCTACGAGAGCTTTTGAATAGAGTTTGAAGATCATTGGCTCTCTATCCGCTCTGATAAAATGTTATTCGTTGAACAGGGCTTCTACGAAGGATTTCGGATCAAAAGGTTGGAGGTCATCGACCTTCTCGCCCACTCCGATATAGCGCACGGGTACTTGAAGTTCACGGGTGATATTAAATAATACCCCGCCCTTGGAAGAACCATCCAGTTTGGTCATCACAAGTCCATCCACTTTCAGCGAGTCGTGAAACAATCTGGCCTGGGACAAACTGTTTTGTCCGATAGACGCGTCAAGAACCAGAAGAGTTTCATGAGGAGCGTCTGCGACCACTTTCCCGATAACACGTTTAACCTTTTTCAATTCTTCCATTAGGTTCTTATTGGTTTGCAGACGTCCCGCAGTGTCAACAATCACTCTGTCTGCGTTACGCACCACAGCAGACTGAACGGCGTCATAAGCAACTGCCGAGGGATCGGTCCCGCTTTTCTGGCTCACGCAGGTGACACCCGTGCGATCTGCCCAGGCCTGCAACTGTTCAGTCGCCGCCGCCCGAAAGGTATCCCCTGCGGCCACGATGACTTGCTCCCCTTCTCCTTTATATCTTGCGGCCAGTTTACCGATCGTCGTCGTCTTCCCCGATCCATTGATTCCAATCATCAGAACAACACAAAGTCCTTTGGCCGGAGATGCTTCTTCTACCGAAACGTCCTCCAAAATACGCACCAGAAGTTCCTTTAAATACTTTACGATACCTTCTTTATCCCTGATAAGCGATTTGGCTACACCCTTTTTTAATTCTTCCATGATCCAGTTCATTGCGGGAATACCCACATCGGCCATCAACAAAACTTCCTCCAACTCCTGCCATAACTCAGGGCCAATTTTTGCCGGGCCATTCACCACCCGGTCAATTCCTCCTGCCAGACCGCTACGGGTTTTCTGGAGTCCGGATTTCAAGCGTGAAAAAAAACCACCTTTCTCCTCATTCGATTCAATTGTATCTTCTTCTGTGCCGTCCATAGTTCGTTATCCTGATGGTTGGGCTATCTGAGTGGGAAGAAACCCACCCAAAAACCAAAGTGTGAAAACCCCCGGGCGTCCAATAGCATTACTGGCAAGAACTGCCGCCCTGCGGTTAATCTCTATGAATAATCTTGGGATGCCTTTCCATCCTATGATCACAGCTTGTTTTTCAATTTTTACCCACTTGATTTCGGGGAATTTTCTCAGATATTTCAGACTGGATATGATGGTTTCCTCTTATGAGTCCTTGGCTGACGATAGACTGGGAAAGGTTATAAAAAAACCAAGAATTGCTGTGAGGAAAATGTATTTTAATCTCGTCTGGCTGACTCCAAATAACGAGTTTTATTTTTTTACTGACTTTTTTGGTAAAGCTAAAATGCACTTAAGGAACAGTAAATATAGAATAAACAGTCAACAGAATGGTAAGTTAAAAACGGGGGTAATCCAAGGGAATATTTTCCGAGTGTTTATTTAACTATGCCTTATAACCTTTTGCGCTGGAAAAATCGGTGTCTGTTGTATCTGCTCCTTTAAGATCGGCATCAGAAAGGTCAGCTTTTGAGAAATTGGCATCGGCCATCTTGGCACCATTCAGGTTGGCCTGGGGTAGCTTGGCTTGGGAAAAGTTGGCATGTTCCAGGTCTGCCCGATGTAAGTTGGCACCTTTCAGGTTGGCCTGGAGTAGCTGAGCTTTCGTAAGTTTGGCACCTGACAAGTCGCTTTCTTCGAGATCGGCATTTTTCAAATTGGCACTACTAATATCAGCTCCCGTCAAAAATGAGTTTTTGATTTGTGCATTTTCCAGAACGGCCTCTATTAAATCAGCCCGGCTCAGGTCAACGCCGATTAACTTGGCCCCTGTGAGGTCGGTTCCTCTCATATTGCTACCGCTAAGGTCTGCGCCGGAAAGGTCAACACCAGACAGCTTTCCTTTGCTGATGTTTGCTTTGGTGAGTTGAGCTTTCTGCATACTGGCATTGTTGAGTTTTACTCGCCCAAGATTCGCTCCATCCAGCTCCACCATTTTCAGTTGGGCATGAGTCAGATCGGCAATATTGAGATCCGCTTCTTGCAGGTTAGAGTCAGTTAAATGTGTTCGCCTAAGGAGAGCCCCGCCAAGTTTCGCTCGCAGAAGATTTGTTCCTTTAAGAGTTGCGTCTGAAAGATCAGCTCCTGTAAGATCAGCGCGGGTCAAACAGGCATCAGTGAACATGGACTTTACAAGTTTTGACCCCTTAAATTGTGCCCGGTTAAAGTTAGTCCCTTTAAATGTTGCCTCAAAGAAAACAGCCATGCTGAGTCTGGAATCTGAGAAATCGGCATCGGTAAAATTGGCTCCACTCAGTTTAACGCGATTGAAATCGGCTCCTTGTGCCTTTGCATCTGTCAAGTCAACGCGACTGAAATCGGCAAGACCGCATGTGACCTCATTGAGATTACTCTTTATAAGGGTTGCTCCCACCAGTTTGCATTTTCTTAAATTAGCACGCTCCAACTGCGCTTCGGTCAGGTCAGCTCCATTGAGTATGCTCTCCTCAAAATTAGCGTCTTCCAGGTTTGCGCGGCAACAACTAGCGTCTGTAAGGTCAGCTTCTGACAAATTGGCATCGGTTAAATTAACTTCTTGCAGATTTGTTTTGTTCATGGAGACTTTGGATAAATTGGCCCTGTTAAGAATCGCCTTGGTAAGGTTTGCTTTATTCATGCTGATGCCGAGGAAATTCAAGTCCGACAAATCCAGCTCCGAAAGATCGCAGTCATCAAGAGACGGAACAGGGGAAGTTTTTGTTTCATCCTGCGACTCTTCTCCATCCTGCGA
>CAJWQP010000009.1 GCA_913045445.1 uncultured Nitrospina sp.
AAAGAAAAAAGCAAAAAGAAGATAACTTATCAACAACCAATTTTTCAGATTATCGACTCGTTTCAGCGCCCCCAATCATTGTTAAAAATTTCGGTAATCCTCCTTTCTCGACCGAGCCTCGGTCAGTACGCGACAGCCGCCTGGAAGCCACAGCAAAATCAATCGGTTACCTGATTATCCGGCAAAACACTCCCTTAAGATATTCTCCTTGACTGAAGCTCACGGGATGGTCCTTCGCATGCCCTGTGCGACTTATTTCTTCATACTCGCGCCCGGCAAACTTGATTCCTGAAAGCACCGCTTGATAAAAATCCTGCGCTTTGACATGAACCGAACAGGATGCGGCAAACACAATACCATCCTTCGCCGTAACCCTTGCTCCAGCCTCAGCCAACTTCGTGTAGGCGCTTAAAGCGGTCTTTGTTTGTTTATTTCTTCTCGCGAAAGCCGGCGGATCTAAAATAACCAGATCAAACTTCTGGTGGGTCGATTCCAGATCAGACAATGTGTCGAATCCATCTGCCTTCACCTGTCTGAATTGTTCCACCGAAAATTTTCGTTTTGGAAAATTCAGCAGGAGGTTTTTTTTTGACACAGCCAAAGCAAAGGAATTAGTGTCCACCTCAAGAACTGAACGAGCTCCCCCTGAAAATGCGTAAACTGAAAATCCCCCGGTATAACTGAACACATTCAAAACTGATTTTCCTTCCGACAATGCTCGAATACGTTGGCGATTGTCTCGCTGATCCAGAAAGAAACCTGTCTTTTGCCCAGAAAGCACATCGGCCTCAAAACTTATCTCGTTTTCTTTGAAATGGACCGGCGCTTCTACCGGGTCGCCAAACAGAACACAACCTTCGTGCCACTTGTCAGATATTGCTCTTGATTCGAGCGCATTACGGCTCCACCGCAAGACGCACCGCTCCAGCGAAAGCTGATTTTTGAACAACTGCAGTAATATCTCCAGAAAGGGAATCCATGCCGCCGTATACAGCTTCAGCACCGCCGTGCTTTCGTAACGATCAAGCACCAGTCCGGGAAAGCCATCATTCTCGCCATTGATAACACGGTAACCTGTCGTCCCTTCACCCTCCAGGGCCTCACGAAGCTGAAGGGCTTGTCTTAACCTTTCCGCAAAAAAATCGCTGTCTATTTTGACGGGATTCTGAATTTGTAAAACGCGTAAACGAATGTCTGATTCAGGATCGAATAAACCGATCGCCAGAAAACGGTTTCTGCTGTCATACACCACTGCCAGATCGCCGGATTTTCCTTCGATATCTTCGTTTTGCATCTGGTAATAAAATATCCAGGGGTATCCCTGACGAATTTTCGCCTCGTGAGCTTTTGAAATCTTGATTTTTATCATCGCGCTTACCTTGCTATCTGGCATGTTTTCAACCTGCCTCTGCAACCTGTAACCTTAGTAACGGATAGGAACTCGAACCTTATGCATCGCCATGAGAATCCTTGACTGCCGGTCATGAACATGGGGTTGGGGATTCATCACTGACCAGCGTCTCGGACTGGGCAAAATGGAAGTCATCAAAGCCGCCTCCACCGGAGAAAGACTGGTTGATGAATGCTTGAAATATTGACGAGAAGCCGATTCACAGCCAAACAATCCATCACCCCATTCGATCACATTCAAATAAACCTCCAGAATGCGCTCTTTAGTCCACAAATACTCGATCAGTATGGTAAACCAAGCTTCCAGAGATTTGCGAAGCCAATTACGCTTTTGCCACAGAAATACGTTGCGGGCGGTTTGCATGGAAATGGTACTGGCACCCACCGTCCTATCCGTAGAAAGATTGGTTTTGATCGCCGCCTCAATAGCCTGCCAGTCGAATCCGTTATGATAGAAAAATTTCTGGTCCTCAGCCGCTATGACCGCACGAACAAGGCTGGGGGATATTTCCCCCAGGGATTTCCAATGCTGTAGAAATACAGGGCGCGATTCCTCATACCCCGATTCAGCCCACCGGGTCCACAGCAACGACGTGGTAGGAGGATCAATCACTCGATAAATTAATACGGGAACAACCGTGAAGGCGAGAAACACTAACAGAAGGTCAAATACGATTTTAACAAGACGAATCTTGATCGATTTTCTTTTTTTCTTTTTCCTGGATTTTTTTCTGGCACGAAACACGGGCGTACTCTCCCCTCCAATACCGAATATTCAGGGAGGACTTAACCAGCTTGGATTTTTACGCCAACCCCGTTGTCCTGAAGAAGGGCATCATAAGCACTGACCACTGCCTGAAACTCTTTAACTTCGTAACTGGAAATATTGCGGTGATAGCTCTTATGATATTTGAAGTCGAAAGGATTATAAACGGTTTTCTTTTTATCGCGACTACGGACTTCGTAGTGCAGGTGGGGGGCAAAGGTACGGCCCGTGTTTCCAGATTCTGCAATAACCTCACCTTGCTTGACGTACTGTCCACGCTTGACCAGAACTCGGCTCAAATGAAGATAACGCGTTATGACACCCTCTCTGGGGTGATCTAACTCAATACAGTATCCATTGGCTCGTACGTTCCAACTGGTGCGACGGACACGTCCTTCGAAACTAGCGCGGATGGGCGTCCCAACTTCCGCCTTGAAATCGGTTCCGGAGTGACCTCGACGTCCTTTGCGAAAATCTCCGGGGAGAGAAGTTATTTCTATATATTCAGCGATCGGTGTTTGCTTTTCCGCAATTCGCTTGGCGATCTCTTTGCCATTGCGGTCAAAATATCCGCCATACTTCATTCCATCTCCCTTATAAAAATTGGCATCCAGAGTCTTCTTCAGATAACCACTTTTATAAGTCAGTTGAAGTACTTTAAACTGGTCCTCATTATCCAGGCGTTCGTATACAACGTTCAGGACATCCCCATTACGCATGTTCCTGTTAACGTCCATAAACCAGGCCAGCAATCTAGCCAGATGAGCGGCAAACGAACCACATTCACTTTTCGCCATTTCCTGGCAAACCGTGTAGTTGAGCGAGTTTCTAACCTTCAGTTGCAACGCTTGAATGTTGCGTCCTGCGGGTTGAGCCGATGGATCAAACGAAACCTTCTTTACTTCGTAGGCAGGTGCTTCATTAATCGGCTTAGAGGTTAAAACAGGTTCTTCCTCATGCACAGGGATCGCCATTTCCGAATCTACAGGTTTCGTGTTCAACGATGCCATCTGCACCTCAACGCTCTTATCCTCTTCCGCTCCTGTGGCATAAACAATATCTACTGAACCCGCTCCACCCTGAACAACCAGAAAATATACATTAAGCCCCAATGAAATAACAAAAAACAGATTGAACAAAGTCCGTAAAGAAAACGACTTCTTCAAGGGCATTTCCTGATTCTTCAAAAAAGGTGATGGTTCCATAAACGTTGGCCTCAGAGTTGGAAAGTTCGTAGAAAATTAATTTCAGATTTCATTAGAGCAAATCCCCCTCGACAGATTAAAATTGAAGCAAATCGTGAGGAAGGCTATACAGGCTTGCGTTTGCGACGAGTTCGGGTTATTGATGAGTAAGAGGGGCCATACTTTTAACAGACCCTGCTGATTCATCAACAGAGAACATCTGCATATTGCACCATAATTCATAAAAAATCAACTATTTACATGAGTTTTACACCTGACATTCCTGTTCGGGAAACCACATTTTCTCCCGAAACCATCTTCATAGATGAATCGGTCGCCGACCACCCGCTGACTCGGGAGGTCCTCCGTCAGTTCCCGGATACCCCCGTTCATCATCAGATCTCATACGAGGAAGCCGTTGAATTGATCCGAAAATCAACTGGCGATGTCTTTGGCGCGGGCAAAAGGACGTTGGCTCTCACGCGGTTCAAAGGATCATTTCTCAAAAAATGCCCTGGGATCAGTCCGGGAATGGTCTGCTGTAATTACTATGTGGTCAACCTGCTCAAAAACTGTATATATGATTGTTCGTACTGTTTTTTGCAGGACTTTCTACAGAACAACCCGCTCCTGGTTGCCCATATCAATGTGGAAGATTTACTGGAAGAGCTGGATCAGGTTTTCACCGCCCACCCCGATCGAATATTTCGCGTGGGCACGGGGGAACTGACCGACAGCCTTGCCCTGGACACAGTCATCCCCTACTCCCAGCACCTGATTCCCTTCTTCAATCAAAGAGAAAATGCGGTGCTTGAACTGAAGACAAAATCCGTCTGCGTGGAAAACCTTCTGAATCAGGATAGCCCGCGTAACGTGATCGTCTCATGGTCCCTGAATCCACAAACGATAATAGATCGCGAAGAAAAAGGAACGCCAAGCCTTCAACAACGGCTGGAAGCCGCACGCCAGTGTGGAGACAAAGGGTACAGAATTGGAATCCACCTGGACCCCATCATAATTTTTCCCGGATGGGAAAAAGCTTATCACGAGCTGATCGACAACATGTTTAAAGTGTTGTCCCCATCACAAATAGAATGGGTGAGCCTGGGAAGTTTCCGCTATCGGGGGCCCCTCAAGCAAATCATCAAAGAACGCCATGAGGACACACGATTGTTCATCGGCGAACATGTTGCCAGCAAAGATGGGAAGTACCGCTACCTCAGGCCGCTGAGAAATCAGGCCTACGAAAACCTGCGCGATACCCTGAAAAAATACTCCGCCGACTTAAATGTCTACATGTGTATGGAAACCAGAGAAATCTGGGAAGGGGTCACGGGCAAAATGCCGCGAAGCGACGAAAAACTGGATAAATTTTTCGATCTGTAAACTGCCAATTACAAACGCATGGGCATGACAATACTCTGATAGTCTTTGTCTTTATTTGAAGTGATGAGACATGAAGAGTTCTGATCCTTCAAATTAAGAACGACCTCTTCATCATCAATCACATTCAACACATCGAGAACATATTTAGCGTTCAGCCCGATAGAGACATCCCCTCCTGAATAAGAAACAGGAATTTCTTCCCGGGCCTCGCCCAATTCGGTGGCATCGGTGGTCAGGGTAATATTTCCCGACTGAACGTCAAAGCGAACCATTTTAGATTTTTCATCGGCCAGCAAAGCAACTCTCTTCAAAGCATGTTGCAAAACATCCCGGTTGACCGACACCTGCAGTTTGTTATCGGAGGGGATGACTTGTTGGTAATTAGGAAACTTGCCATCAATTTTTCTTGAAACTATGACCTGGTCTCCCTGCATGAAAGCCAGATGATTATTTTTTGCGGAAAAAGAGAAAGTGGCATCTTCATCCTCTATCAGTTTCATCAACTCCGCCAAAGCCTTTTTAGGAATAAGATAGCTCAGCTTGTCACCCTTTGCGGCATCACCCAGGTTCCGCTTGATAACTGCCAGGCGATGCCCGTCAGTCCCCACCATATTCAGTTTTCTACCCTCCCGCTCCAGCAACAAACCGTTCAAGACCTGTCGCGTTTCATCAGGCGATTGCGCGAAAAATGTTTTGCGAATCATTTCCTTAAGAAGCTTACTGCTAAACTCAAGCAAGCTGTCCTGGCTGAATTCGGGAAAAGGAGGAAAGTCCTGCGAGGGCATTCCGGGTAAACGGAATTTTGATTTTCCACATTTAAGAGTGACCCAATGGTTATCTTCCCTGGTCAGGTGAACTTCCTCACTTGGCAATTCGCGTAATATGTCGAACAACTTTTTGGCATTGAGGGTCACTTGTCCTTCAGCGACCACATTGGCAGAGTAATATCCTTTAGCTCCTATTTCCAGATCGGTCGCCTGAATACCTATCCGTTCTTTTTCGGTGGTGAGGAGCAGGTGCGAGAGAATGGGCATCGCGCCCTTGGCCTCTACAATTCCTTGAACCTTTTGTACTCCATTGAGGAAAGTGTCCTTATCGATCCTGACTTCCATTTGGCGGGTCTCCAAAACAAAAGGTGGGCAACTTAATGCGCTTGGTTTAGCATAAATACCAAAACCTGTCAAAAGTAATTATACGACATTCCAAGGACAAGATGTAAGCCCCAACTTCAGATCACCCGAAATTCATCGATTCACTGGAAAAGCCCTACTTTTAGCCTTACGAGGGGACACCTATCTTTCTTGACTTGAAATTTTGCGTGTGCTAGCTTGGGGCTGAATCTCCAGAAAAATGAAAAGTTATGATCATCGTAATGGAAGCTGACGCCTCTCAAGACCAGATAGAGGCGGTGGAAAGTAAAATTCGATCTCTGGGCTATAGAGTTCACGAAATTGTCGGCGTAGAACGCAAAGTCATCGGCGCGGTAGGCGATGAAAGAGGCAAAGAACAACTCCAGGCCATATCGTGCATGGCTGGCGTGGAGAGTGCGATCCCTATCCTCAAGCCCTATAAGCTGGCCAGTCGTGAAGTAAAACCCAGCTCAACAATAGTTGATGTCGCAGGTGTCTCCATCGGGGGAAAAGAAATTGTCGTCATGGCCGGGCCCTGCTCTGTGGAAAGCAAGGAACAGATTTGCCGAACGGCCAATCTGATTAAAGAAGCCGGGGCCAATATCCTGCGGGGAGGAGCGTTCAAACCCCGCACCTCACCCTACAGTTTCCAGGGAATGGAAGAAGAAGGACTCCAACTTCTGGATGAGGCAAGGAAGGAAAGCGGGCTCCCCATCGTCACAGAAGTGATGAATCCGCGGGAAGTCGATCTGGTCGCAAAATACGCAGATATTTTACAAGTGGGCGCACGCAATGTACAAAACTTTTCCCTGCTCAAGGAACTGGGCCAGCTTGATAAACCCATCCTGCTAAAAAGAGGCATGATGACGACCGTTAAGGAGTTCCTCATGTCCGCAGAATATATTCTTTCAGAAGGTAACTCCAGGGTCATTCTCTGCGAACGCGGTATTCGCACCTTTGAAACTGCCACTCGCAATACGCTGGATTTAAGCTGTATTCCCGTCATAAAACAGGAATCGCACCTGCCCATTATCGTAGACCCCAGTCACGGCACAGGCTACTGGCATCTGGTTGCCGACATGGCCCGGGCGTCTATCGCTTGCGGAGCAGATGGCCTGATGATTGAGGTGCATCCCGATCCAGTCAATGCGTATTCCGATGGGCCGCAATCCCTTAAACCAAAAAAGTTTGCCGATTTAATAAAAAACTTGAAACCGTTCATCGAATTGATGGGCCGGAGTCTGGGCTGAATGAATCCCCAGATCATTTAACAAACTTAAATATATTGTCCGTATCTACTTGAAAAATAAAAAGAAACAGTATATCCTAACCTGAGTTTCCCCCGATACTCGGTGGTTTCAGGGATTTCTGGTTCTTATTACTCAACCGGTGGCCAAGCTAGCGTCCCATGAGTGAATTTCATCAGTCCAACAGAACTTCCAGCGAAAAATACCGCTGTGACCTGCGAGGTTATGTTACAAGTCTGGTCCAACCTGAAGATTTTCCTGATCCAAAAACAAACGATCCGCAAAAATTTTACCTCGAATTTAAAAATCGTATCGCCCCCCTGGTCAATACCGAGACCCAACGTCTTAAGGACAGTCTTGCCGACACAGACAATTGCCACCTGTTACTGCTGAATAACACCGCACTGGTCGACACCGTTTTGCAAGCGGCATTCGAAGCGGCGGTCTGGCTATACGACAACACGCAACAAAAAAATTTGCAGATAAATAATGTACCGGTAGCTGTCATCGCTCGCGGGGGATACGGTCGGGAAGAAATCTATTTCCGGTCAGATGTGGATGTGCAAATCATTTCTAAATCTGCCTTGACCGATGAAGAAGCTGAGGAGGCAGAACAGATTGTCAAACACCTGGAATACCTGTTTATCCATCAGGATATTTTCCAGACCTCAACCAGTTCCTGTTACGCAGAAAATGACTCGCTAGAAAAGGAACTCAACGCAGGTAAGCTGACGGACTTGTTCTCTTTGCTGGAGAGTCGACTTGTGGCGGGTAACGCCATGGTCTATTCCGAGTTTATGAGTACGGTCAAAACCGCTTCGCTACTGCAAAAAGACAACCTGCTCAACCACTGTTACGACCGTAAAAATTACTACGAGGTGTCAAATACAGTCTTTCAACAGGAACCCAACGTTAAAGAAGAACTGAACCGGCTGTACTGGGCACTGGCTCTGGTTCGACTCAAGCACAATCTGGACAAGGCCAACCAGTTTGAACTGCTTGATGAACTGTTCAAACAGGGATTCCTCAGTGCGCCCGCATTTAAGAATATGCAGTCCTCGTTCTCCTTCCTGGCCAAGGTCAGGCTTCTTCTCCATTGCCATCAAAAAGGGTCGCATCGAGATGTAATGAGTTATGAGGTACGGGAAAAAATAGCGCAGTCGATGGAAGATGGCGTCAAAGAGTTCTATCACAAATATTTTTACCAGGCGGCTTACCCCCTAAAACGGTACAGTCGCAATCTGTTCTGGGAAAGCATGACCCCCGACACGCGAAAGGTAAAAAATCTCTCCCGACACTTCGCGGTAAACTCTCAAAACCAGATCATCCTGGACAAGAAACCCGAGGTATTGTTCTCCCAGCATCCTGAAAGTGTTTTTAAAATATTCGCGTGGATGTCAGAAAAAAATTATTTTTTATCCTATCCCATCGTCCGGGCCATCGAACACCATATTGACCAAATGTCCCCCCTCTTCCTGGACAGGGAAGATCAACGGGAAGTCCAATCTTATTTCAAACGAGTTATCAACGGAAAATACTTCGCGAAAGCCCTCCGACTTTTTCATGAGTTCGGTTTGCTAGGAAATTTTTACATCCCGGAGTTTAAAAATCTCTGCGGTCTGTTGCAGGATATCTACGTCCATCATTTACCGACAGACATCCATGTACTCTCCGCATTGGATGTTCTTAACGGACTGGAGATTGACGAAAAGGCAGATCCGTTTTTGAGAGATCTCTATAACTCACTGCGTGATAAAACCACCCTGAAACTCTCGGTCCTGCTTCACGACATCGGCAAGGGAGTTCGCATGCCCGGTCAAAACGAGGAACTGGTGGGTGCTCGACTTGTTCCCGGTATCCTGGAAAACTTGGGCTACACAAAAAATAGTCGCCGCGCAAAAGATATCGCGTTCCTGGTCGAAAAACACCTGATGATGCACGACCTCCTGCTCCTCGATCCCGAAGAAGATGATACTTACGAAATGATCTGGGATCTGGTCAACCATGATACCGAACGCCTTAAAATGCTTCTCCTGTTGACCTATTCCGATAGGGGGGGCACCAAAATGAAAATGTCATCCTCTCAGATCGAACAGCTGAAGATGTTTTACCAATACACACTTCACCACAAAAAACGACAGGGTGTTCCACGGTCGATCAAATTAGACTTTTTAAAGATGGTGCGGCTCCCAAGAGACATGCAATCGCACCTTGAAATTTTTAACGAGTTCTCTCAATCCAAAGAACAATTCGCCACTGGCCTGATTTTCAAGCCCGGTCAGGCTTCAGAGATAATCATCTGCTCTAAGGATTGCCCAAGCCTGCTCTACAACTTTTCCGCGATACTCGCATTTAACAGGTTGAATATAGTGGAAGCCGACATACATACGATGGATGATCGTATTTTAGATGTGTTTAAAGTCGTCAATTCCACGGGTGCCCCTATTGATTACGCTGACATATATCTCCTTAAGCGACAGGTTCGGGAAGACTTGAAACGAGTTTGCGTTAACCAGGAACCGTTGTCTCTGGTCTTTAAAGATCGATCACTTCCCATTTCGTCAGAACAAAATAAGATTAAAGACATTAAACTTAAAGTAAAAATAATCGGTCGTTCCGTCAAAATTGAAACCCGTGATATGCTGGGAACCTTCATGGTCCTGACCCGGGTATTTTCACAGTTCAATATGGAAATCCAAAAAGCTGTCTTGCATACCCAACAAGGAACGGCATCAAACATTTTCTACCTGCGACCCAAAGATGTCCGCGATATCATGGAGAACGAGAGCCGATTCCTGCGCACTCTGGAACAGGCCCTGCAACAATTGATCGAGTCTAAAGAAATTCTACTTGAGGACTCACAATCAACTGCTCCCACAAAACAAACCTTTGCCGGCTGACGGACCTCTAATTATGCCTCGTTTAGCATTGTTCACTTTTGTCGTCTTGTTTTTTATCAGCACCACAGCAACCCCTGTACCAGCACAAAGCTCTCAGGAGTTACTTGAAAAAGCGCAAACCCTGAACAGGAACGGCTTTCTGGATGAAGCCGCTGTCGCTTGGGAGAAGCTCGCTACCACCGACACCGATCCAAACCGAACTGTCTATGCCCGATTGATGCTGGGGAACACCTATCTGAAACTTCAGCAATTTCAGAAATCTATCGACACTATGGAAGCCATCGCACAATCTCATCCAGATAACTTCGATGCTCATTTTCATTTAGCTAATTCCTTAAACGTACTTAAAAAATTTCCCGAAGCTATAACAGCTTTCGAGAAAACCACCGCACTACGATCGGAAGAGGGGCTGGGATATGTAGGACTGGGACTGTCCCTGTTTGGTAACCGCGACTCGAAAAAAGCCATCAAAGCGCTTTTAAAAGCTAATAAATTATTCAAACAAAAAAAGAATATTTCCTGGTACCGGGACACCCGGGTCATGGTCGCGCAAATTAAGCATTTCGCAAAATTTCCCCCCAGCTTTTCCGACCTCTGGCTCACCAACACTTTGAAATTGGTTCGCGATACCTACGAAAAGTCTGTATTCAACCCCAAACAATATCTCCACTGATCTCTATCCACAAAAAAATTCCCTTCCCTGTATGTCGTAAGCATTAATTTAATGCCAGAAGCATGCAGAAATAATAAGACCTCATATCCGCCGCCCCGCCCAAACATCAAAAATTTAAGCTTTTAGCAAAGCGCCGAATATTAAAAAAAATTAATCTCGCATTAATAAAGTTTTAATATTCGATATCATATAATGCGCTCAGTAATTTTCTCCTCCTTTCAGGGGGGAACCTATAGTTCCCGCTATTATTCTCCCCGCCTCCTCTTTAAAAGGGAAACAGGATGCTTTAAGTAGCCTGTTTCCCTGTTTTTTTGGCTTTTTTACCTCATTGGAACCCCTCCTGTTACAATAAATTGCAATTTTAGAGATAATTGAGTTAGAATTCCCACGTATCCACTTAAAGACCCTTTCATTAAGTTGGCCATTAAGCCTTTGTATGGATAGGGTTTTAGAAAAGATCCCCAATGAAATTCAAACCCACTCTATTACATCCGGGCATTTTAATTCTCTTATTCTCGCTATGGATGACTCCCGCGATAAGTCATGCGGGAAATGTAAATCAAATCAGGCTTTCTGATGGAAGCCTGATTCAGGCGGAAATAGTATCGTTTGCTAACGGTGTGTATAAATTACGTTCTGAATCCCTGGGAACATTTTCCCTGGCAGAAAATCGTATTCAGTCCATCAAGCCGAATAAATCGGTGCAATTTAAAGCGACAGACCCGTTGGTCGGACAACAGATGCAAAGGTTACAACTGGAATTGATGTCCGACCCTCAAATGATGGGTCTGCTTTCAGACCTGCAAAACGATCCAGCTATAAAAAGTATTCTTCAGGATAAAGAACTCATGCGAGCCATCGAACAGGGAAATTTAAACAAGGTGGGGCAAGACCCAAAAATCCAATCGTTGATGAACAGTAAAGCTGTTGAAAATATCATCAAACAACATCAACAAAAGTAAGCTTCTGGAGTTTTATGGATAAGCAATCTGAACTCAACCTGGTGTGGATGGATCTTGAGATGACGGGACTGGACCCCGATCTTGAGGTCATCATAGAAATCGCAAGCCTGGTTACCGATCACGACCTGAACATTCTGGCGGAAGGACCGTGTCTTGCGATTCATCAAGGCGATAAAATACTCGCCCGCATGGATGACTGGAATCAAAAGCACCATAACGCATCCGGATTGGTGGAACGTGTGCGCAAATCCAAAATAACCAATGACGAAGCGGCACGACAAACTCTTGACTTCATCAAACAGTATTGCCCTGAAAACATCGCTCCGCTTTGCGGCAATTCAATCACGCAGGATCGCAAATTCCTTGGGAAATACATGCCTGAACTTCACAAATACCTGCATTACCGAAGTGTCGATGTGACCTCCGTTAAGGAACTGGTCCGACGCTGGTACCCGGATGGACCCAAACTGCCCCGGAAAAGTGAAAGCCATATGGCCATGACCGATGTTCGTGAATCACTGGCCGAACTTATTTTTTACCGCAAACACTACTTCTCCTCCAACGGCTTGACCAATCCAAATACCTTTTCAATTCAGGAAAAGAAATCATGAGCAAAGGAAGTATTGTCACCCTGTTATTTCTAGTGTTTATCGGCTACCTGTCATTCAGCATGATCTGGTCAGGCAGTAAGTACCAGTGCGAAATTTGTGTTGAGTATAAAGATGTGAAGTCCTGTCAGGCTGTTGAAGGGATGGAAAAACAAGATACCATAATGACCGGTATAAGCACCGCCTGCGCCGCAGTGACTAACGGCAGAACAGAATCCCTCGAGTGCTCCCAAACTCCGCCCGTCAAAATGCAGTGCAACAACGTTTGATAAATCGCAAAACCAGCAAGGCGACAGTGGCTTAATCCCCCTTAACATTTATGATTTGCTTGAGTGTGTGGACCACTTCTACTAAATCTTTCTGATTTTCCATGACCCTGTCGATATCCTTATAGGCCCCCGGTATTTCATCAATGATCGCCCTACGCCTTGTCATTTCAACCCCGCGAGTCTGATTTTCCAGATCTTCCATTGAAAATTTTTTGAACGCCTGTTTCCGGCTCATCCTTCGACCCGCGCCGTGGGAACATGAGTGAAACGATTCCGCATTTCCCTTTCCTCGAACAATGTAGGATCGAGTCCCCATAGACCCAGGGATGATGCCCATATCATTCTCCCCGGCACGAATCGCTCCCTTGCGTGTCACCCATACGCTCTCGCCGTAATGATCCTCTTTCTCCACATAATTGTGATGACAATTGACTGCTTTTCGCAGGGGTGAAGTTTCTTCCTCTACTGCCACACAGATTTGCGGAAAATAATATTCCAACTGACCCATGATAAGCGTCATCATCACACGGCGATTTAATGACGCATACTCCTGCGCCCAACTCACCGCTCGCACATAATCGTCGAACCCTTGAGTCCCTTCGGAAAAATATGCAAGATCCCGGTCAGGCAAATTCACCTGGTGAACCCGCATATCCTCCCGCGCCCTGCTGATATACTCCATACCAATCCTGTTACCGATCCCACGCGACCCGCTGTGCAATATGACCCATAGCGAGTCCGCCTCATCCAGGCAAACCTCAATGAAATGGTTGCCGCCGCCAAGCGATCCCATTTGCTTGCGCCAGTTTTTTGTTTTAACGCCAAAACTGTTTTCCGGATCACTCTTTAGAAATTGCTCAACCTCCGCTTGAGTGACAAACGTATTTTTTATTTCATTAAGATCATTTTTCCTTTGGTGGCAGGCACCCGGCCCAAGCGGAATGGTTCTTTCAATACTATTGCGGACTTTCGATAAACTTTCCGGCAGGTCCCTGGCATTCATATTAGTTTGCACAGCCATCATGCCACAACCAATGTCCACCCCCACCGCCGCCGGAATGATCGCCTTATGCGTCGGGACGACAGAACCGATAGTGCACCCGATCCCAACATGCGCGTCCGCCATCACCGCGACATGATTGTGGATAAACGGCAACGAAGAAAGATTACGCAATTGCTTAACCGCAATAGCATCCAAATCCTCCGCCCACACCTTGACCGGGAAGCCGTCCCCCTCCTGATATGTTTTTTTAATTGGCATATTTTTGAGTGGGTTGTTTGGAAGATTGTGCGGGAGGGGTGAACGCCGGTGCCGCACTGAGCGGTAAAGCATGCCCCCTTCGTCTAACGGGTAGGGCCTTCGACATACCCCTTCGGGGCAGGAGGACAAATGATAAATATCACCAGCTCAGACCGACACATTATCGGTGCTCATCTGTGTTTATCTGTGGTTCCCAGCACCTCGCTCTGGCTAGGTATCCTGTAACTCTGTCAGCGGTTATCCGTGGCTAAAATCTTTTTTGCTCCAGGTCTAGCCGGGGTCAGAGCAGACGAGGCTGTAGACTTCGCGGTATTTTTCTTCGACGCTTCCCATGCTGAAACGGAAGCGGTCCTTATCCATTTTTTCACCGGTGTCCCAGTGCCATAGCCTGCATCCGTCGGGGCTGATCTCATCACCTAACAGGATTTCACCTTTGTGTCGGCCGAACTCCAGTTTGAAATCCACCAGCCTGATTTTTCTCTCTTTAAAAAATTCCATCATCAGGGTGTTGACCTTGCGCCCCAACTCCCTCAGCGTATCGAGTTCCTCCTGCGTTGCCCAGCCGAAGGTGACAGCATGGCAATCGTTGATCAGCGGATCATGCAGGTCGTCGTTTTTATAGAAGAACTCCAGGATCGGCGGATCAAATTCCCTTCCCTCTTCTACTCCCAGACGTTTGCACAAACTTCCAGCGGCTACGTTGCGCAGAACCACTTCGACCGGAATGATATCCAGTTTCTTGACGATGGTTTCGCGGTCGTTGACAGGCTCTACTAAATGGGTCTTGATTCCCTTCTCTTCCAGATATTGGTAGACACGATTCGATACCTGGTTGTTGATGACTCCTTTATCGACAATGGTGCCCTTCTTAACCCCGTCAAAAGCGCTGGCATCATCCTTGAAAAACTGAATCATTAAATCCGGATCTTCAGTCGCGTAAAGTATTTTTGCTTTACCTTCGTAAACTTTCTCCAATCGTTTCATTTCCTTAGGTCCTCTGATATTTAAAGTTTTCCAAATTCGCTATTACCCATCCCTTAAAGTTAAAAGATCGGCTCATCGCAAACTCAGCCACTTTTCATTTTTTATTTTTGAATACTCGGTTAAAAATTTTATCCACATTTTTCAATTGATCTTTCATGCTACAAACTTTCTCCACCTCTTTTGCTGAAAGATATTTTTTTATCTCGCCGTCTTTCTTCAGAAGCTTGACGAAATCGCCCTTCCCCTCCCAGGTTTTCATCGCGTTGCGCTGAACCAGGCGGTAAGCATCTTCCCGCGTTACCCCCTTGCGAACCAGCGCCAGCAAAACCGACTGGGAATAATAAAGTCCGCCGGTGAGTTCCATATTCTTTTTCATATTCTTTGGATAAACGAGCATTTTTTTTACCAGCCCGGTCATCCGCCTCAACATGTAATGCACGAGGATTGTACTGTCGGGCCCGATCACCCTTTCTACCGAAGAGTGGCTAATATCCCGTTCGTGCCACAAGGGAACGTTTTCCATCGCCGCCATCGCGTTGGCGCGTACCACACGGGCCAATCCGCACATTTGTTCGGAGATGATGGGGTTCCGTTTATGCGGCATGGCGGAAGACCCCTTTTGTCCTTTGGAAAAAAATTCTTCCGCCTCCAGCACTTCCGTTCGTTGCAGGTGCCGTACTTCGGTGGCAAACTTGTCAATGGATCCCGCGATGATCGCCAGTGTTGTGAAGAATTCCGCGTGTCGGTCGCGCTGGATGATCTGCGTTGAAACAGGCGCGGGCTTGAGCCCGAGTTTCTTGCACACATATTCCTCAACCGCCGGGTCAATACTGGAAAAGGTTCCCACCGCTCCCGAAATCTGACCGTATGCGATCCGGTCGCGCGCGCGTTTCAACCTTTCTATGTTCCGGCAGGTTTCCTCATACCAGACCGCGAGTTTCAGTCCGAACGTGAGCGGCTCGCCGTGGATGCCATGCGACCGCCCAATGGCCGGTACATCTTTATGACGAATCGCCTGTTCCTTGACTGCGTCTCTGAAAGCGGTGAGTTCCTTGAGAATCAACCGGGCCGATTCCTTCAACTGCACCGCCAGTGTTGTGTCGAGAACATCTGAGGAGGTGAGCCCAAGGTGCATGTAGCGGTTGGCTTCTCCCACATTTTCCGCAACGCAGGTGAGGAACGCTATGACATCATGCTTGACTTCTTTTTCGATTTCATCGATGCGAGCGATATCGAACTTTGCTTTCTTTTTTATTTCGGCGACTGCCGATGCGGGAATTTCCCGTCTTTTTGCCAACGCCTCACAGGCCAGAATTTCTATTTTAAGCCAGATGTTGAACTTGTTCTCTGGCTCCCAGATTTTGGCCAGTTCGGGAAGGGAATATCTAGGAATCAACGGAAGCTCCTGTTTTTTGAATCAGGTTAATTTGAGTTGAATGACCGACAAATTGTACCTAAAATAGTCCAATAGGCCGATCTGAATGGGGCTATCTTAAACATAATCCACCTCTAAATCAATCGCAGAGATGAGTGAAACTGTTGAAATCAGTTTTGTGTGTCTGGGCAACATCTGCCGGTCCCCCCTGGCCCAGGGATTATTTCAAGACCTGGTAAAACGTGAGAAACTGGGCCACAAAATCATCATATCCTCCGCCGGGACCAGCGCCTGGCATGTGGGCGATCTCCCCGATCAGCGGATGCGCCAGACCGCCCAATCCAAAGGCATTCAACTCAGAAGCCGGGCTCGACAGTTCCAACGTAAGGATTTTAGCCGCTTTGATCTGGTGCTGGCGATGGACGAAAGTAACCTCTCCAACCTGGAAGAAATCGCTCCCAAAAATCTCCCTGAGGATAAGCTAATGCTCTTTCGGTCCTTTGACCCTGAGAGCAACGGCGACCTGAATGTTCCCGACCCCTACTACGGCGGGGCGAAAGGATTCGAGGCGGTCTATCAAATGGTGGAGCGAACCTGTCCCTCGCTTCTGGACTATATCAAGGCGAACCTCCTGGACTCTTCATGAATGAAAGCCTGAAGCAATTATTAGAATCCATTTACGGCGCAGATGTTCGAATCAAAACCGCAAAATCCACTGGCGGCGGATGCATCAACCAAACCCAGATTCTATCCCTGTCCAATGGGGAACGTGTATTCTTAAAACACAACTCTTCCCCTCCCAAAAATTTCTTTACTGCTGAAGCCAAGGGGCTCCGCTTGCTGGGAAAAGCCAAAAACGGTCCACGAGCACCGCGTGCGCTGGGGGTTTCTTCGGAGCCCAACCCAAAATACCTGCTGATTGAATACATAGAATCTTCATCCTCCGATAGCCAATTCCCAGTCCGCTTCGCGCGGGCCCTTGCTGGAATGCATCGCGAAACTCAAAGGCAATATGGTCTCGACCATGACAACTATATAGGAAGCACGGTTCAGAAAAATGATGCCGAATCAGACGGCATCATTTTCTTTCGTGACCACCGCATCCGTTTCCAGCAGGAGCTGGCAAGAAAAACACGGGGCCTGCCCACAGATGTGGATCGCCGATTAGACCGACTCTGCAACAAATTGGAAGCCCTGCTCGACTTCACGGATGAAAAACCCGCTTTGCTCCACGGCGATTTATGGTCGGGAAACTACTTTCCCAGCCAGGATCAGGTGCCCTGCATTTTCGACCCAGCGGTCTATTTTGGACCCCGAGAAGCCGACCTCGCCATGACCGAAATGTTCGGACGACTGCCGCAGGAATTTTACAGCGCCTATCACGAAGCTTTTCCGCTCAACCCCGGTTACACTCAACGCAAGGAAATTTACAACCTGTACCACCTGCTCAACCACTACAACCTGTTTGGCGGTTCATACCTTTCATCCGCCGACCAGACGGTGCGATCTTTTGTGGGTTGATGTGAATAATCCCCCCCCCATCTCCGCAAGAGGAGGTAGACTTGGCGAGCTTTGGAACAAAAAAAGGCACC
The DNA here is from genome assembly GCA_913045445.1 of uncultured Nitrospina sp. Taxonomy (GTDB): domain Bacteria; phylum Nitrospinota; class Nitrospinia; order Nitrospinales; family VA-1; genus Nitromaritima. The sequence continues at coordinate 17,748 of CAJWQP010000009.1, forward strand.
CCGTTAAAGGGTGCCTTTTGTTAAACAATAAGATATACAAAGCGTTCCGAAAGATTTATTTTTTCCAATAATTCACTAAAACCCACCACCAATTTTGGCCATGAATGTTTTCAGTTCCTTTTGAACAATCTCATCGAACTGTTTTATTTCCTTACTTAAAATAGCCATAACGGGTCGCCCGGTATTACTCTCCAATGCCGAAGCGATGCTGATCAGCACACGTGTTCCATATTGTTCCACCAGATCATGCTCCTCAACGGCGGCAAACACCTCGCTGGGCTCCAGCGTCATGGCCCAGGCCTGGACAACGGCGATCTGATTTGATTCCCTGAACCGTAGTGAATCGATTTTCTCCATGTATTCTTCCGGATCAATTTCACCCGCTTCAAACTTCTCAATGAGCTGGTTCAAATTAATCTCTCCCTGATCTGTCTGACCTAGAATATACTCAAGAAACTTCGGCTCCAGTTTATTCATTTCTTTCTGATTCCACGGACTTTTGAAATCCTTGCTGTCCGGCGGTTCTTCCCTAGTTTCTCTTTCAATTTTTTCAATACAGGTGGGGCAACGTCCGCCTGCGTCATCACTGAATTTGGAACCGCATTTACAGGGACTCAGGCAGGTTTGCATTGCCAGCTCCAATGCCTCGCCACGGATCCCCAGCACCTCGCCAAGTGCCACACGCAATGGATTAGACCTTCCAATAGCCACCCAGTTCACACAGGAGGAACAATAAATCCTGTAGCTCTTTTCTCCCTCCTCAGGCCCCAGGGCAGGAGTGTAGGTTTCCTCACAAAGCGCACAATCTATTTCTCTGGGAATTGATTCTGTCATATGATTTTCCAAGCTTGGGTTTGAGAACAAGTTTTCATGTTAGATGCTGGAACCGCGCATTGAGTGCAAAAAATCTGGTGAATCGATGGAAACAGGCAAAAAAAAACCCATGGCACACGCCATGGGTTATAAAAACTAAAGAGATGTCTAGCTCTGGACCGCAGTCTCTTTTTCCTCTACCTTTATTTTCCCTGTCACATCATCCACCGGGTGCATAGTTATCGCCTTATGGGTGCTACACACGACCACACACAAATCACATCCCTTACAACGGTGCAATGTAACCTCTGCCTTCATTTTATCGGCGTCCAAGTTAATGCAATCGGACTCGGGGCAATACATGATACACAGTCGGCAACCCTTTTCAGCAACACATTTTGAATCGTCAACAAACGCTATGTTATACACCCTGTAATTCTCCCCCTGTTAAAATTAATGTAAAACTTAATTTAATCAAGCTACTACGGCGTAGTTCTCCTGTTCAGCCCATTCAACCGCCCTTCTATAGGATTCGTTTATAGTATCCATATTAGCCTTAAGAAGCATTTCCTTTTTAGCGTATTTCTTTTTAATAGCTTCATCAAGAGTAGCGGTACCGCCGGAAGCCACATATTTCTTTCCGAATCGATCCTGCAACGCCTTGTCGAGAGCATCCAGATCGACAACCTTCGTTATACCAGCGCAGGCACCGATCATAGCCATATTCGTGGATAACTCTGTTTTCCCGATATTCAATGCCATGTGCGTAGCATCGACGTTGAACACTGAAACATTATTATCATTTAAGCGCTTATAGTCGTCCTCTGTCAACAAGTCACCACTGGTATTAATGATGACCAGTCCGCCTTCAGTAATTCCCGAATAAAACGGAGCGGTATAACTTTTCTGCATCGTGATAACCTGTGGATGGAAGACCATGATGACGTCCGGGAATACCAGCTCGCCACGATCATAGATACGCTCCGAGCCGATACGGGCATAACTCTCAGCAGGTGCCATACGTTTTTCCGCACCGAAGAAAGGATTCGAAACTGAATGCAATCCAGCTTTATTTGCCGCCATCGCCAAAATATGAGCGGCGGTTACCGCCCCCTGACCACCTAATCCGGAAAGCCGAATATTCAACCTTTTCATAACTTCTCCTCTTAAAAACTCGATTCAGCGGAATGTTTTATTTTTTAGCCGCCTTGGCCGCCTTTTTCTTTGCTTTTCTTTCCGCTTCCACACTGTCCAACAGCTTCTTGGCTTCGTCGGAAATATATTCCTTCATCACGAAACGACCACCAATCGACTCAGCATCTTTCATTTCGTCCAACCCTTCCATACTCTGCTTTCCAATTTCCAGGATACATGGGGTATACAACTGGATATAGGTCGGTCCAACTTCGCGGGCAACAAGCACCGCGTTCTTGATGGCTTTCTCAACACGATTAGGCTTGCTTACGGTAAGACAAGCAACGTAATGACATCCCGCTTCACGAGCGATTTCCGGTAAACGCACTTTTTCAAACGTCTTTCCTACCGGAGCCATCTTGGCAACGAATCCTTTTTGCATGAGTCCGCTTTCCTGCCCACCGGTATTTGCATACAACTCATTGTCAAAACAAATGGTTGTTATATTTTCCTGTCGGAAAAATGACTGCATAGTACAGTCGAGACCGATATCAACCGTAGCCCCGTCACCTGCGAGAACGATAACATCCTTCTTTTTGTCGGGGAAACGACGTCTCAACGTTCGAACCAGACCAGACGCTACTGCATTCTGGTTGCCAAACAGAGAGTGGATATTTTGAATCGCAACATGCGGAAATACCAGACTGGTACAACCAGTGGAACCTACGAACACAGTATCCTCAGGATTGGGAATACTTGCCATAACATAACGAAAAGCAAGTGCTTCAGGACAACCCGCGCAAAGAGAGTGCTGTTCAATCAGTTCCTTACTTGAACCAATATCTTTCCAGCCTCGCTCACCATTACCATAGGTCGCGTTTTCTACCAACGTGTGATACTCTGGCGGCATGACGTCCGCGAGATCTTCACAAATGGAAATTTTTTCCTTACTCATAGTTCTTATCCTTTATGTATTCGACTTCCTCAAAATCGGAGAAATCGATTGAGGTTATTGATCGTTAAAATCAAATCCGCAAATTACCCACGTTGAGCCAACGGCTCAAACGCAATACCGAGCGTTGTCTTAACCTGCTCCACAATGACTTCCGAAGGCATCGTCATTCCGCCCGCGACATGAGGAGCCGTGACCACTCGCTCGTTATCCGGCAAGATCGCTTTAATCTCCCGGCCCATCCAACCAGCCATATTGAACTCAGGTACAAAAATATGTTTGGCATGTTTAGTCGCTTCGCGAATTTCTTCGGTCGGAAACGGCCGAACGGTTTTAATCTTAACCAAACCCACCTTGATCCCATCCTTCTCAAGAAGCCGAATAGCTTCACGACTCTGGGAAACTGCCGTACCCGAAGTAACGAACAAAACCTCCTGGTCACCATTTTCAATATCAACCAATCCATCCAGAAGCGCGATCGCGTGTTTACGCGAACGCTCCATCGCGCCACGGACTTCCTGTTGCCATGACGCATGGGTGGCATAGCTGATGTAGTTTGATTTCATAACAAATGGATCACGCATCATACGAACCGGCGGACACTCCATATCCATAGCTGGCACAGGTGATTTATACGGGTCGTACGGCGGCAGACAAATATCGGTCGGCGGCAGAACGACTGTATCTTTGGTGTGCGTTACGAAAAATCCATCGCAACAAACCGCGATTGGCAGATGAACATCCGGTTGTTCCGCGACGATAAATCCTTTCAGGATATAGTCGAACAGATCCTGAGCCGTTTCAGCATGCCAGACCATCATCCCGGTTTCCAGCAGGTAATGCATCTCCAGCGTATCCGGCTGAATACTCAAAGGAGAGTTTATCCCGCGACAAGTCACACAAACCTGAATGGGTAGACGAGCGCCTGCCCACATTGGGAAATTTTCAATCGCCCGCAAAGTTCCAGGACCCGCAGTGGTGGTAAATACACGGTGCCCACCAAAAGCCGCTCCCGCGCATTGCCCCATTACCGCGAACTCACTCTCTCCACGAAAATACTCATCCAGATAACCTTCAGCGAAAAGCTCACCAATCAAAGCCGCCGCCTCACTCTGCGGGGTGATTGGATAAGCGACCGAAGTCCCTACGCTGGCAAGCCTGATAGCTTCCTTGATGACTTCACTACCCGTCAGAAACTGAGCCTTTCCTTCAGTCTCAAAGAAAAACTTGTTCGGGTCGGTATAGGTCTGATCTTTTCGGTTTTTCTGACCGATTTTCACATGCTGTGAAGCGATTATTCTTCTATTTCCATCAACTGTTTTATTCATAAAATCACTCCCTCAAAATTTCGCTTTGAAAAAGCGTTATTAAAGAAAATCACGGTACACCTCAAATATAAAAACGGTTGTATCTAGTCGACACGCCCGGTTCTGTCCATCTTAAACTGAGTAAAAGGTTCGGCCTGACTTTTGACACCTTCTTTTTTAAGCCGCTCAATCGTCGCAGTCAATTTATCTATCTTCTCTACCGTTGCATCACGAAACGACAAACACGCATCCTCGTGTCCTGCCTGCGCGCACATTGCGAGAGTGTAACAATTCGTGCCTCCACGAATAATCTTCAACGCCAGATTAGCCTGATGGCAATGCACTCCAACAAACAGACCCACATCAATATTGCTATGCCAGATGGTGAGGTTGGGATGATTGGGGTTGATCTCCACTTCGGGGTCAATCTTGGGGTACTTCGGGCGGTAGTCCGCCATAGGAATGATCCTTGCTGGCAATATCTCAGCCAGCCTTCTTACAGCCGCCGCTTTCTGCGCCGCTTTCTCATTCCACTTCCAAAGGACCAGTGGTCCCGGAAAAATGGTCGGGACCTTGGCTTCTAACAGTTTTTTAGCGCAATGCTCGTACGCCTTATCTTCAGAAACAATCTTTCCCTCAATATGAGCTTCTCCCGGATCTGGCAATACGATCCCCATAGATGCCGCCGCAGGTGGAAGATACGCCTCCGGACCAGCCTTGACCTGATATTGACTCATCCTCTAATCCTTTTAATTACGTGTTAATTACGTGAAAAATTATACTTTTGTCCTTCTGGAAAGGGGCAACTATACCACTTCCCTCGAAAAGGTGTCAAACCATTTTAATTAAAGGTATTTGCCCAAATATGAACTCCACTATTCCACCCTACCTCAGAGCATAAATCAAACCACAAGAGAATAATTTCTTTAAATCTTAATTTTCGCTGGTTTTCGGGCCGCGTTTCAATTTACCTCAGGCCCTCCTCCTGATTACTCAAAGAATCTACGATCAGCCCATTTTTAAAGGCTCTGACCAATCATCAATTCAGGTTATGGCACACAGCAGACGTTACACACACGAAAACAAAAACACCATAACTGCACCCCAAAATGCATTAGTTGGTCATCACTGCCGAGTGCAAATCTCTATTTCCATCCTAGGACCTTGTCACTCAAATCATTTCTCATCCCACTCCTGCTTTAATTTCTCCAGGGCGGCCAGATGCAATCTCTCTTCCGCCAAAAGGTGATTGAAAATCATGCGAACATCCATTTTCTTTTCATCAGCAATCAATCGACTCAACACTTGAATGGATCTCTTCTCTGCCTCAATCCCCATGTTGATCGCCTCCAGATCACTCAAAACTTTTCCCGCCTCTTCCTCAGAAAATGGAAACACCTTCCCTTTAAGTTCACTATTGATGAAGTCTTCGGCCCTGCTTTTCCGGGAGATTGATTTGTTCGCCACTGCAGGCTGAAGAAATCGAGCCTTGTTCTGAAGAGATTGCATATGTTCTTTTTCCTCATTCGCCAGACGCTCAAAAACAACCCGAACTCGAGGATCAACAGCAGACTTAGCCGCTTTATCGTAAAAAACAAAGCCCTGCCTCTCAATACTCAAGCTCACTTCCAAAGCATCAGTACACTGAAATGAATTCGAATGTTCTTTGTCGGTGGGTTCCATAAAAACGCAAGCCCCTAAAATAAATTTCGAAATATCAGTGATTATTATTCTACCTTCATACTTCCCAAAGGCTACCTTAATCCTCAGGATAAACAGAACTTCCCATGTAACAAATGTCCCGGAAAGAAAAAGATTCAAAACGCCTACCTTCAATAAAAAGAATATGTTATAGTATCAAAGTCGTTAGGCGGAGCTACTTGGGCCAAATGATTTACCTCCGAAAAACAATCCACCCAGGACGCTTTAGCCTCAGTAAAAGTTATTCATTCAACTTTCCCAGGGAAGATAATCAACCGGTTGCGCCCGGTTTGTTTTGTTTAATTTATGCAAAAAATAAAAATTTTCACCGATGGAGCCTGCAGGGGAAATCCGGGGCCAGGCGGTTACGGTTCTATCATCAGAATCCAGGGCAAAGACAAGGAATTAAGAGGATCGGCAAAGAATACCACCAACAACATCATGGAACTCACTGCGGCAGTCGTTGCCCTGAAACAACTGAAGGAACCCAGCGAGGTGGAGCTGACCTCTGACTCCCAGTATCTGGTCAAGGGAATGACTGAGTGGATCAAGGGATGGATCAGGAAAGGCTGGGTCACTGCCAGTAAACAGCCGGTAAAAAATAAGGACATATGGATCGAACTCAACCAGTTGAACAATACTCATAAAATTACCTGGTTATGGGTTCGGGGCCACACGGGACATGCTGAAAATGAACGGTGCGACCAGCTGGCAAATATGGCCATCGATGAAATGACCACTCGGCGCGGGGTCTGAAAAAACCACTCGGTGCCGCTGAGCGCGGAGCTAAAATGAACCGCTAAGCGCCACTGAGTAAGGGGCTAATAGTTGGTGTACGCATAAGTTAAGTGTAATTGTCGCCCCACAGGCTGTTGATATCTTTAAGGTGAGGTATAAGGAAATGCGGGTCCGTATTAACTTACTACAAAGTCATCCGGTCAAACGAGTTGTTGGCCGGAAAGCCCTCATGGCGGTCATCCTTACGGTTCCCTTGATTTTCGGTTCCTGCTCCATATTCACACCACAACCCGACAGCAAGGCATCCAAAGATCCCGATCAAATTTACAAATCGCAACGCGCGAAAAGACCGGGCCTCTCGGCTCATGAGTCGCCTGACGGGAATCCGCCTTTCTGGTACCGGGGGCAACGCATGAACCCGGAGACGCTATCATCTGAAGCGGAATCACCGGAACCTCTTTCCACTGAAACCCCAACTTCTCTGCCTGAGAAATCTTTCTCATTTCCTGAAATTTTCACCGATGACCTGGACCAGGCATCTCTAAAAAAAGCGATCCTCAATCAATTGCAAACAATGGAATTCACCGATCCATCAAAAACCGAACGTATGGGTAATTTGATGGTGACCCGTGGCTGGCTACAGGAAACACTCACTTCCTTCTTGAATCTGATAAAAGAAAATCTACCGCTGGAAGAGTTCAGCCAACGTCTTAAAAAGGAATTTGTGATACACCGCGTGGGCAAGGGAAAACACAAACAGGTTCTTTTTACCGGATATTACGCGCCAACGATGGAAGCAAGCCGGGTAAAAACGAAACTGTACCGCTACCCCATTTATAAACTCCCAGAATCATCCCCGCACCTTAAGCTTGTAGGAAACGACACGAATTATAACATCAGGGGATCATCCAACCCCGGCGCACGGGAATGGCGTAACTACACTCGCAGGCAAATCGATGGCGAAGGAGTTCTTGCTGGCCAGGGACTTGAGATCGCCTGGCTGAAAAATGATGTTGATCGGTTCTTCCTCCACATTCAGGGATCAGGGCAACTCATGTTTCGTGATGGAATGACAATGGGCGCACATTATGCTGGGGTCAACAATTATAAATTCGGTGGACTGGGCAAACGCATGGTAGCCGATGGGGTGATTGAACTGGCACAAGGGTCCATGCAGGGGATTAAAAAATATTTCACGGAACATCCTGAAGACATCGAGAAGTACTTATTCCAGAATAAACGATATATCTTTTTCAAACTTGCCGAGTCGGGCAGTCCACGCGGATCTGGCGGAAGCGAGCTTGTTGGCGGACGGTCAATCGCCACCGACAAAAAGATTTATCCGGCAGGAGGACTCGCCTTCGTGCAACTGCGTAAACCCGTCCTCGACAAAAACAACAAAATCGTTCGCTGGGAAAAGTTCTCGCGGTTCATGATCGACCAGGACACCGGCAACGCGATCCGTGGAACAGGAAGGGCGGACTTCTATTTTGGAATTGGTGACCGTGCCGGAGCTAAAGCAGGACACTTCCACGAACGCGGCGACGTTTTCTATATCGTTAAAAGAATGAATCCAGGCGACATCCAACCGATCATCGCCCATTAAATCATTCTTCTTCCGGCCAAGCAAATTTACCTATGAGCGGCACAAACCTGCAACTCCCCATTTTACGCTTTATCACCCGGTCGCCATGTTTGGTAATAACAACCAGGTCTTGGGTTTCTCTCCCGCCAACCGGCGCGACCAACCGTCCTTTATCGGCCAACTGCTCAATCAATGCAGCAGGAACCTCTGGCGTGGAAGCCGAGATAAGAATTACATCGAATGGGGACTGGTCCCGCCAGCCATAAGTGCCATCGAATGCCTTGTATACAATGTTCTCGTACCCCAACCCTTCCAGCAAACCCTTGGTTTTTTTGGCGAGGGGCTTGATCCGTTCAATCGTAAACACCTGCGAAGCCAACTCGGCTAAAATAGCTGTCTGGTAACCCGATCCAGTTCCGATTTCCAGAATCCGCTCTTCGCCCTTCAATTGTAAAGCCTGCGTCATCAACGCAACGATGTAAGGTTGCGAAATCGTCTGGTTCTCACCGATGGGTAAAGGACAATCCCCATAGGCTCTGTGTTGAAGCGACGTGTTGACGAAAAGGTGGCGCGGCACCCTGCTCATGGCCTCCATCACTGCGAGATCTTTGATACCCCGACCCAACAGTTGCTCTTCTATCATTTTGCGCCTTTGTCCGGCGTTGGCCTGTATGGCCTGTTCCGTCAATTCCATCTGGAACGATCTCCTATAGACTCAACCGGGTGTTGCAACCGGTCAGGACAATTCGGGAAAAGTATTTTTAAAGGGCGGGGAATTCTCAATGTAGATGGCGGGACATCCTGTTCGTGCCCCCACTGAACGTCTTGAATCCGAATCGCTCAATCGGGCTTTCCCCCTCATAACTTTCTAAAGCGGCTTCCACTTTATGAGGGTTTTGATAGAAAACAAGATCCCAGCAACCTTGGCCTTTCTCATACTTGAGGAGGTAGATGTTGTGGTCGTCAGCTTCCACTTTATAGTAGACCGCACCTTCGCCATACCACCTGTCCACCACCTCTTTCACCTTGTATTGGCGGTTGCAAAGCTGGAAGGCGACGGGCCTTTTTTTTATTTGATATCCTGAACGACACTCAACCTTGATCATGTTCCAATATTAGGCTCTAACCGGTTAAAAGTAAACTATTATTTGACGCGGCAAAAGGCTTCCCCGTACAATCGTCAAACCCTTTAAAAACATAGCTTATCTTAATCCGAGTCCAAACCTGAAACACGCGGAAATCTCATGCTGAGACCTGACCTCTTACGGATCAAAAATTACCTCAACACTCTGGTGGGAGAAAGAAACCCTCACAGCTCTCCCGATTCCCTCAAGTGTTGCGCCGATTATATCGCGGATCAGTTTCAACACTCTCAACTGATCGTCCGGGAAGAGCAGGTCCCCTTTGAAGCCGGGGCATCAGACAATATTCTGGGATACAAAAAGGGAACTGCCCATGACCTCAACCCATTTGTCCTCGCCGCGCATTATGATACAGTCGAAGGGTCGCCCGGTGCCGATGACAACGCCAGCGCTGTGGCCGCTCTGCTGGAAACAGCTCATTGCCTGCAATCGGTTCCTCTCAAAACGCCTCTGGTGTTTGCCGCGTTCACGTTGGAGGAATACGGATTTATTGGAAGCCATCACCATATTGTCGAAACGAAGAAACTTGGAAACGGATTCAGCGGAATGATCTCATTGGAAATGGTAGGCTATCGGGATAGCAGACCCGGCGCGCAAAGTTACCCGGTTTATGTGGACCCGACCCACTATCCGGAAACAGGGGATTTTATTGCGGTGGTCGGTAACGAGCCTTCGGCAAAACTGACCCATCTGGTAGCCGAGGGGATGCGTGACGCTGAACCCGCTTTGCCGATAGAACAACTTATCGTACCCGGACGAGGCGATGAGTTTACTGAAGTCCGCTTGAGCGACCACTCTCCTTTTTGGGAACACGACATTCCTGCTGTCATGCTCACCGACACCGCTTTTTTCAGAAACCCAAATTACCATCAGGCCTCTGATACACTGGACACTCTCGACCTGGAATTCATCCGTGATACCACAGCGGCGGTGACCGGGTTCCTGAAATATCATCTGACTTGAACAAATATCAGGATACTGAAAAGTATTCTTAGCGGGCAATCACTAGATATCAAGCGAGTAGGAAAATCAAATCCCCCCAACCTCCTTCGTAGAAGGGGGAGCTTCAATAGACCCCTCTTTTCAAAGAAGGGCTGGGGTGATTTAACACTTCTCATTAATATGCGTACCATCTATGAAACGAGACTCTGAACAGGAAAACACTCTCTCTCCCAAAGAGGATCAATCATCTCAGGAACCCAAACCTGAGAAACGGGGATGGCTGAGTTTGGCTCGTATCTGTATCGGACTGTTACTGTCCTTTGTGCTTCTTGTGGTGGTCGCCGGGATCGTTCTCGAATATTATCTCCCTTCTGAAACTCTGACACCCATCGCTCGCCGTGAGTTGTCACGCGTTCTCAAGACACCGGTAGACATCCAACGCATCGACCTCAGCCTGTTGCGCGGGGTGAGCCTCAACAAACTGGGACTGGGAAAGGATAACTCTATCATCAGCATTGAGCGTGTCGTGCTTGATTATGACCTCAGCCAGATCATGCGGGGAGTACTTGTCATCAACCAGATCATCGTTGACCGGCCTACCGTTCATGCCATTTCGAAAAACGGGATATGGAATTTTCAACCTCTGCTGGAACTCGGCGGAACAGGCGGGTCCGCAAAAAAACAGACCGATAAACCAGCGGACCTTCCTCTGGTCCCTTTCGCGATTGATTTAAAAAAACTGGTGGTAAAAAATATCTCGCTCAATCTTGATATGGACGGGCAAATGAAGGCCCGACTCGATGGACTCACTTTATCGGCTCAAGGTTCGGCCAATCTTTCGGGAATCGATTTAATGCTCAATGTAAAAATGGTTCCCCCGGCGGACAAGCAGGGACATAACATTGAATTTTTCAACCATCAGCCACAGGAAATTATTTTTAAGACCAGAGCGGAAACCGATCTTAATTTTTCAACCCGCGATCTTAACAAGGTCGCTCTTGATGGAACATTCGGCTTCGCACACAATCGTGTTCGCGCTGGAAGAGACCTGCCATCGACCGACATCTCTGGAAATGCGAGTCTGGATGTAACAGTTAAAGAACAGGAACTCAACCTGCACTCTATCAAGCTGGGCCTGGGTCAAAACAATCAAGTAGAACTGTCGGGACAGGTTCGCAAATTCCTCGCCAACCCCGAATTCAACCTCGCCATAGATAACGGATCGTTCGACCTCGGTGAACTGGTCCGCATCGCCGGCCCTCTTATCCCCAGGGTCAAAGCGCAGGGTTTACTCAAAATTGCCAGACTCCAGGCTAAGGGGGAAATGCCCGGATTCAAACCGGAGACCATTGAACTGCGAAATGGCGATATCTCAATGAAGAACTTTTCCGCAGACCATGATGATCTCGGCGCTCACATTGAAAACATGAATATGAATCTGGCGCTGAAGGAAGCCATCATCGAAAATACCGCGCCAAAAGTGGTGGATGCCGATGTTGATGTGAGCATAGAAAAGGGACGTCTCAAGGAATTGGCATTTTCAGGGCTGAATAAAAAAGTTTCGTTTCAGGTGAGCGGACCCAACCTCTCCAGCGCAAAGGTTAACGCTAACTCAAGCTTGAATGAGGTCCGTTACCAGCACCCGGATTTTGGAACTGTCGGCACTTCTCTCAAAACACATTTTGCGGCTGAAGGTGATTTTATCGCGGGGCACTTTGAATCGGTTGAAGCCTCTCTTCACCTGGGAGATTTTTTTGAAACAGCCGTGAAAGCTGAGGCCAAAAACTTTGGGAAAGAGGGATTCAATGCATCTCATAAGCTGGCTCTGGATATGAGTCGAACAATGCCCCTCCTGCCGAAAAACTTGAGTGACAAGTTAAAAGGCTTGGGTCTCAGCGGCGTGATAAAAACCTCCCATTCGATTGAAGGAAAACTGGACTCTGCATTCCAACCGCAAAAAGTAAATATCAAATCTGACATCAACCTGCGGTCCATGAACATTAAACTGGAAAATCCGGAAGCGAGCATTCAACAGTTCAACGCAGATGTTTCTCTGCCGGTAGAATACGATGCTGCGCAGGGCATCAAAGTTCCCTGGCTGATGGTCAAAACAGAATCAAAGGGTATCCAGGCACTGGATAACTGGAAAGTAGAACCTTTTAATACTGAATTGAAAGTTGCTATGGAAAAATTCTACCCTTTATCCGGCAATCAGGGAATCCTACCGGTCACCGCGCAGATAACCTTTCAGACAAAAGCTGTGAAATCGGCCAACCCGCCTCTTGAAATTCGTGGACTGGCCCTGTCAACTTCGCTGAAGGGCGATCTCCATGGAAGGGACGCTCGCAACCTGACCGCTAAAGCAACGATGACCTTCGACGGAACAAACGCTTTGGACAAAGTTTCCACTGGCTCCGCCAAAACAGAAATCATCGCAGACGTTCATGATATTTCTCTCACCCGCACACGACTCTCCATAAAATCACAAGTGAACGCGCCATCTCTCAAGGAAGGGGATTTGCAGATTAAACTGGGGAAAGTTGCGTTTGAAAGTTTATCCCGGCAGGACCTCAAAAAAGGCAAGATCGACCTCAATCGGCTCCAGTTGAATATTCCTGCTTTGCTCCAAATCAATGCCAGGGGGAATGTTGAAGAGTGGGGGAAATCCATTGACTTTGAAAACCTGCTGGGAAGTGTTCAATTAGCCCCTTTATGGGCCCTAGTACCTCAAGCGATAAAGGGGAAATTACCCGCCCTCGAAATCGAAGGAACAGCAGGTTTTCAACTCACCGCAAAGGGGGAACTGCCTGAAAAATTTTCCCTGGAATCCTCCGACTTGCCGTTTGAAGCTCAAACTGTTTTTGGCCTGAATAATGTGTCCCTTTCGGTTCCAGAAATCGAAGGCCTGAACATTAAGAACCTGTCGACAAAAACCCGCGTCGGAATAAAAAATAATTCGGTCGGCATCGAAGGCAAGGTTTCCATGGCAAAGCTCTCCCTGACTGATGTCCTGGATGAGACCACGCTCGACCCTGACTTCAATTTCAAATATACACTGGATGGATTCGACAAACTGTCTGTTAAAAACCATCAACTGACCTTGCCTTCCAGCGGCATTCAACACACTCTTAAAGGAAGAGTAGAGGGCTTAAAAAGATTTATTGCCGGGAAATCCGAGCCAACCCCGGCAGAATTGACAAAACGACTGAACATTTCTCTCATCACGAAAAATAAAATCGACTTGGAAAAAGCCCTGGCGGAAATTCCGGTAACCGGTGAGTCTATGAAAGGGAAGGGAACCCTGGGCACTAGCCTGAACGTGAGCCTGGCTCCCGGAAACCATCTGATCCTGGACGGCGCAGTCGGATTCGGCAAAATACGGGTGGGAATTCCCGACAAACTGCAAGTCGGTGAGATCAACGGTAAATTTCTGTTCAACAAAAAATTCCTGCTGGATGAAAATCTGTTACCCGCCACCACTGACAAGTTCAGTGCGTCACGCAAAGGTTTTTTTAACCAGGTTCGCGACCACTCGCGACATAAAAACATCCTGCGCATCGATGCGATTACAGCACAGGGCATTAAAGCGACGGGAATCAACCTGGACCTTTTCTTCAGAGACAACCACCTTGCTGTAGAAAAATTTTTATTCGATGTGCTGGGAGGGTCGGTCGCAGGCAACCTGTTTCTTGAACAAACTCCGGAAGGTCCGGTTATGAATTTCTCCACCGAGTTCGCCGCACTGGATTTCGAAAACCTGGCACAAAAAACCACTGGGCGTGGAGGCAGGAAAAACACCAGCGTGCTGAATACAGCGGAAAAAATTCTCGGGGCGGCTCTGGGTATAAGGAAGGATGATCTGGCTGATCTGGACGGCAATCTAAAACTTTCTTTCAAGGTCAAGCAGGGAGAAAAAACGGGAAAGATTAATCTGGATCAGGTTGGAGCGAACATCGCCATCACTCGAATCGGTCCCGAACTTTTAGACCGCGTGCTTTTGTTTCTGGATCCGGAAGAGAGCAAACCGGCTATTCTTGAGACTCGACTGAAACTCAAGCTGGCATCGCCTCACCGTATTCTGATTCGGATCGAAAACGGAAACCTCAGCGTGGAGGCATGGCTTAAAAACAAACTCATGGGAGGCATCATCAAAGCGCCGGAACTGAGACGGGTCCCTATTTCATCTCTTAAAAATTTCGATCAGATATCTGAACAGTTGCAGGTTCTTTCCGGACTCAATGAGGCGTTACAATATCTGTCCGCAAATGGAGTGGTCTTCGAGAAGGATGGCACTCTGAAACTTTTCTAATTTGCGCAATCCTTACCCAGTGTCACCCTTCATCAAAACCAAAGGTGCCTACAGGTGACCCTAAATGGAAATCCTCCGGAAACATTTTTAGGTCTACATACATAGGTCCCCGTACATATGAGGGTTAATACGAATTTAAATCAAAATCACATATTAATTACAGCTCCATTGAAATACCTGCAATCCCGTCAGTTAAGGACCATTGCGAAAACCCGGAAAAATCTTTAATTCTGGCAAATCGCACACTGAATATTCTTTCAAATATCAGCAAAGATTTTTATCTTAATCCTGTCTTTGTAAGGTATATTGACATTGCACATGCAGTTTGTTAGCGTGACGCAATTGGTGCCAGATTAATAACTACAGGAAAAAACGATGCCTTGGGACGACTTACACGAATCTAAAGGACCTGGTGATCGGGGCGGCGGAGGTCAGGGCGGAGGACCTGCTAACAGACCTCCCTTCGACATCCCTCAGATCAAAGTCCCCAAATTTAAACCTTCCATGTTCTGGATGATTGTCGGACTGCTGTTACTGGTCTGGATTATTCCGGGAACATTTTATTTTGTTGAGCCGGATGAAGAAGGGGTCGTTGTGACCTTCGGAGATTTTTCCCGTATCACCTCACCCGGAATGCATTTCAAATTTCCTTCTCCCATCGAACATGTGAGCACTCCTAAAGTGAAAAAAGTCCGTCGCGCGGAAATCGGATTCCGCACGGTACAGGGCGGGTCTTTGCAAAAGGTCCCTGCTGAATCGCTCATGCTCACCGGCGACCAGAATATAATCGACATCAACCTCGTTGTTCAATACAAGGTCAGGGATTCTGTGGCCTACCTGTTCAATGTCAGGCGGATACACAAACTGCTCCGAAATGTTTCTGAAACCGTCATTCGCGGAATAGTCGGTAGCAGAAAGATTGACGAGGCGTTGACAACGGGCAAAGCAACAATTCAATTGAATGCTCAGGAGTATATCCAGAAGCTTCTGGACAAACATGATTCGGGTATCCAGATCGTGACCATCCAGTTACAGGATGTTCACCCGCCTGAACAGGTGGCGGCGGCGTTTAAGGATGTTGTGTCCGCACGCGAAGATAAAGAGCGAATGATCAATGAAGCGCAGGGATACCGTAATGCGGTGATTCCCGAAGCTCGTGGGCAGGCCGCTCAAATCATAAGAGCTTCTGAAGCCTATCGTGAAGAAAAAATCAGTAAAGCGGAGGGTGATGCCAAACGATTCATGTCGCAATATAATGAGTATAAAAAGGCGCCGAGTATTACTCGAAAACGACTTTACCTGGATACCATGGAAGAGATCCTGCCTTCCATGCAGAAATTTATAATGGGAAAAAATAAACAGGGTGTTCTGCCGATTCTTCCTTTGAAAAAGGGAGCACTTGACAACGTAACCGGGCGATAATCGATCATGAAACAAAATGGACTTATTTTAGGGCTGGTACTGGTCGCTTCACTGATGTCGACCTCAATGTTCACCGTCCACCTGACACAAACGGCAGTTCTGCTCGAACTGCAAAAACCCAAAGAAATCATTACCGAGCCCGGGCTTTATTTCAAAATTCCGATGATGCAAAAGGTTCGTTTTTTTTCCAAGCAATTACTGGATAACGATTCGCCGCCTACCGAGGTTATCACGCGGGACAAAAAAAACCTGCTGATTGATAATTTTTCCTTATACCGCATCACCGATCCGTTGAAGTTTTTGGAAACAGTGCGCACTGAGAATGGCGCTCGCGCCCGACTTGATGATATCGTCTATTCTGAACTTCGCGTTGAGATAGGTACTCACGACCTCCACGATATCGTTACGGAAAACAGGGAAAAGATCATGGCAGTGGTGACGAAAGAGGCAAACAAAAAAACCGCCGAGTATGGAATTGAAATGGCCGATGTGCGGATTAAGCGGATTGACCTGCCGCCGGAAATCGCCAACTCAATCTTCAATCGTATGCGCACAGAGCGTCAGCGTATTGCGATGGAATACCGTTCGGAAGGAAAAGAAGAGTCCACCAAGATTCGCGCTGAAACGGATAAGGAAAAAACAATCCTTATCGCCCAGGCTTACAAGCAGGAACAAACCGTTCGTGGTGAAGGTGATGGGCAAGCAACAAAGATATACGCTGAAGCGTTTGCAAAAGATCCCGAATTTTACTCCTTCATGCGCTCCATGGAGGCTTACAAACAATCTTTAAAAGCAGATACCACCATCCTTTTGTCTGAAGATTCTGAATTCTTGAAATTCCTGAATAAAAAGTAAACACAGTAAATGGACGACCCTGTCCTTATGCGCCCTTGCTACTATAATCAACCGGGGGTTCAAGCCGGACCCCGCCTTTACCCAGTTTTTATTCTTTTATGAGAATTTTGATCGTTGGAGCAGGCATCGTTGGCACTAACCTGGCTCAGGAACTTTCCCAGGAAGGCCATGACATAGCTATCATTGACGAAGACACCGAGAAAATCCGCCGTATCTCAGATACGCTGGATGTGATGTCCGTTCGCGGTAATGCCTGCCTGCCGAGTGTACTGGTGAAAGCCGGAATCCGTAATATGGAAATGGTGATCGCTGTCACCAATAAGGACGAGATCAACCTGATGGTCTGCTTCCTCGCCGCCAAATTCAAAATCCAAAAACGATTCGCCCGCCTCCGCAGTATGGAATTCACAGGAGTTGACCAGATCTTTCCGCCGGAAGAATTGTTCATTGATCACGCGATCAATCCTGGCGAAATCATTATCGATACGGTCATCAAGCTTCTGGAAACACCGGGAGCAGTGAATGTGGCAGAATTTGCTCAGGGCAGGGTTTTGTTACGCGAATTTGACCTGCCTGAAAATGCTCCCCTGACAGGGAAAAGCATCGAGGAACTCTCCAGTATCTCAGATCTGGACTTGATCCTCATAGTTGCTCTCGTGCGCGATGGAAAACTCCTCATCCCCAAACCGGAAGATGTCCTGCAAACAGGTGATCGAATTTACACTATGGTGTATAAAGAGTTTCTGCCGTTTCTGTTGCCGATGTTGAACAAAACCGTCGACTCGGTCAATAAAATAGTCATCTTCGCTGCCAATCACGTATCGATCAACCTCGCGAAGGCGCTGGAAGAAAACGTGAAAGACGTGTGCATTATAGAACCATCGCGCGATGTCGCTCATAAAGCGGCTGACACACTTTCAAAAACCCTGGTGCATCACGGCACAGGAACAGATCTGGACCTGTTCAATGACATCAATATGAAGGATGCCGACTTTTTTATGGCACTCTCTGATGATGATGAAAATAATATTCTGGCCGCTCTTCTGGCAAAAAAATACGGCGCGAAACGAGCGCTGGTCATCACCAATGATCCTGAGTATCTGCCTATTCTGGATTCAATAGGCATGGACATTACGATCAATCCACGATTGATCACCGTAAGTGCAATTCTTAAACATTTGCGCAAGGGTGGCGTAGTCTCTGTATTCAAACTGATCGAAAATGCGGAGGTGATGGAACTGCTTGTGGACGCCAATTCTACTATCGCCGGTAACAAAATTTCCAAGTTGAAGTTTCCTAAAGATGCCATGATCGGGGCCGTCCTGCGTCAGGATGAAATGATGGTGCCCGATGAAGAACTTACAATTCTGGAAGGTGACTCAGTCATTGTCGTTGCTTTGAGTTCAGCCATCGAAAAAATCGAAAAACTTTTCGGACGTAAAAGACACTTTTTCCGTTTCTGATGAATATCCTTGCTATTTTCAATGTAGTTGGGGTTCTCCTCCTCCTCCTTTCAGGACTACTCGTCCTGCCCATTGGTATTTCGTTTTACTACGACTATCAGGCCCTGCCCGGATTCATGACAGAAACACAAGCCTTTACTCTGACCCTTGTAGTGTCCTTTCTGGTCGGCCTGACTTTATGGAAGATTCTTCCATCGGGCGTTGAAAAACTGAGGGACCGGGAGGGATTTGCGATTGTCGCGTTATCCTGGGTATTCGTTGCCCTGGCGGGCTCTCTCCCTTATTACCTCTCCGGGGCTTGCCCCGATTTTATAGATGCCTTCTTTGAAAGTATGAGTGGGTTCACCACCACAGGGGCAACGATCCTTACGGATATCGATTCGCTACCGCGTGGTGTTCTGTTCTGGAGAAACCTGACCCAGTGGTTTGGAGGGATGGGAATCATCCTGCTTTCCATGGCGATTTTCCCTGCTCTTGGAATCGGTAGTGCCCATTTGTTCAAGGCCGAAGTTCCGGGCGGAGTCACTGTGGAACGCATGCAACCCCGACTAGCGGAAACAGCAAAGATTCTATGGAAAACATATGTCGTCTTGACTGCGTTTGAAATAATTCTCCTTAAACTGGGAGGAGTGGATTTTTTCGACGCTCTTTGCCACAGCCTTTCCACAGTCGCCACTGGCGGATTTTCCACGCACAACGCGAGTATTGGCTATTTTAATAGTGGCTATGTGGAATCCATCTCCATCCTGTTCATGTTTCTCGGCGGGATCAGCTTCGCTCTCCACTATCAACTGGTCAATGGAAATTTTATGACCGTATTTAAAAACCCTGAATTGCGTTTTTACTGCACGATGATTGTCATAGGCATCGCCCTGGCAACCTGGGGTCTCAACTCATCCAGACCCGATCTGAGTTTGGATGAATCGTTTCGTAAAGCCGCATTCAATATTGTTTCCATCAACACAACTTCTGGTTTCGTCACAGATGATTTCAACGCCTGGCCCAATTTTCTAAGAATATTTATGCTGGTGATCATGATGGTAGGCGGCTGTTCCGGCTCCACCAGTGGCTCGTTAAAGGCAATTCGATTTATCATCCTGTTCAAAATCATCCGCAGAGAACTGAAAAAGCTGGTCCATCCCAGAGCAATTTTTCATGTAAAAGTAGCAGGGAAATCTGTCAAACCCGATGATCTGACTAATGTGGTCGCCCTCACCTGTTTTTTTATGGGATTCGCCACCTTGGGCTGTATCCTTTTATCAATGATGGGAGTCGATCTCCCCACTTCAATATCTGCGTCAATAGCCTGTCTTTTCAATATTGGCCCCGGATTGGGCCAGGTGGGGCCCATAGGCACTTATGCTGATATTCCATTTATGGGCAAAGGCGTTCTCATCACTTTCATGCTAATGGGCAGGTTGGAAATATTTGGAATCATGCTACTTTTTCTGCCTATGGCATGGCGTAAATAAGATTTGATTTTAGATGTATATTATTTTAGTATTTCCGGGTTCCCGGTATAGGTCACTTAGCAATCTGGATATTAAATCTAATTCTGCCAAGATAATTGATCCATATGTGATCAGTTGACCTAACAAAATTAATCTACCAGTTCTTCGCTTGAGGAACTTTTGTATGAAGGTTCTGAGATTATGGATACATCCAGCACTCCACTAAAAGTTACCGAACTTGCACTCAGAGATGCCCACCAGTCCCTGCTGGCAACTCGAATGCGAACAGAGGACATGTTGCCCATCGCGGAAAAAATGGATCAGGTCGGCTTTTTCTCTTTGGAAATGTGGGGAGGAGCCACGTTTGATTCTTGTCTGCGTTTCCTCAATGAGGACCCTTGGGAGCGAGCCCTCAAACTAAAAAAAGTCGCCCCCAACACACCCTTCCAAATGTTACTGAGAGGACAAAACTGTGTTGGATACAGGCATTATGCCGATGATGTTGTTGAGCGTTTTGTAAAGAAGTCCTGCGATGTGGGAATCAATATTTTCCGAATATTCGATGCCCTCAACGATTTGAGAAATATTGAGACCGCTGTCAAAACCGTTAAAAAATGTGGTGAAACGGTTGAAGGTTGTATCAGCTATACTGTAAGTCCTGTCCACAATATCGAGCTTTACATAAAGATGGCCCGCGATTTGAAGGATATGGGTTCCGACATCATCTGCATCAAGGACATGGCCGGATTACTCACACCTGATGCAACGGGAACGCTGATCCGGGAGATCAAAAAAGAAATTGACCTGCCAATTCATTTGCATACCCACGCCACAACGGGACTTGTGGGAATGAATATGCAAAAAGCTATAGATGCCGGAGTAGATATGGTCGATACCGCGATCTCCAGCCTGTCGATGGGAACATCACATTATGCAACTGAATGTATTGTCGCCGCGCAAAGAGGAACGCCCAGAGATACCGGATTGGATTTGGACCTGTTGGAAGAAATCTCAAATTACTTTCAGGAGGTGAGGAAAAATTATGCCGCTTTCGAAAGTGATTTCAAAGGCGTTGATATCAATATTCTCAAGTCACAGATTCCCGGGGGAATGATCTCCAACATGGAAAATCAGTTGAAGGAACAAAACGCCCTGGACAAACTTGAAGAAGTCCTTGAAGAAGTTCCACGCGTAAGAAAAGATATGGGCTACCCCCCATTGGTGACGCCTACCAGCCAAATCGTGGGCTCACAAGCCACTTTGAATGTGCTGACTGGTGAACGATATAAGTTAGTCACCAAAGAAACCCGCGAATGCGTGCTGGGTAAATACGGTAAACTGCCCGCTCCGATTGATCCCGATTTATTAGCGAAGGTTTCGAAAGAGGAAGAAGTCATAGATTGCCGACCAGCCGACCTTTTGGAACCCGAATGGGATCAGGTCGTCACGGAATGCGAAGGTAAGTGCAGTTCGGAATCAGACATGCTTTCCTACGCTCTATTTCCCAAAGTCGCTTTACAGTTTTTCGATGACCGCGAAAAAGGAATCAAGCCTGTTCAACCGACACCCGCCGCTCCAGCACCTGCGGCTCAAGCCGCCGCTCCAGCACCTGCGGCAGGAGGTAGCGCAACGTATACGGTCAATGTCAACGGACAAGCCTTTTCTGTGCAAGTGAGTGTCGGCGGCGCTCCGCAACAAGCTGTGACTGCCGCACCCGTAGCACCTGCCGCTTCAGCTCCCGCGGGAGGAGGTGGAGCGACTGTGACATCACCACTTCCCGGATCGGTTTTCTCGCTCAAAGTGGCAGTGGGGGACCAGGTCAATGAAGGGGATGTTGTTTTAATTATGGAGTCCATGAAAATGGAAACCGAAGTTCATGCCACCGCAAGCGGTACAATCAACTCCATCCAGGTCCAGGAAGGGCAAAACGTAAAAACTGGTGATCCTTTGCTGGTTATCGGCTAGACTCTAACCCCATCGACTCATGGAACTTACTTTCGGCGATGCCGCATCTAAAATTATAGGATCGACTGGATTCTCCAGTCTCACGTTTGGACACGTGGTAATGATTCTAGTTGCCTGTGTCCTGCTTTATCTCGCCATCTGGAAAAAATTTGAGCCGCTTCTTTTACTGCCCATAGGATTCGGTTGCCTTCTCGCCAACCTCCCACACAGCATGATGATGAACACGGATACTGGCGGACTTTTAAATTTCTTTTACCAGGGCGTTAAACACGAAATACTACCCCCCCTGATTTTCATGGGAGTGGGTGCGCTTACAGATTTTGGTCCCCTGCTGGCCAATCCGTCAACACTCCTGCTGGGTGCCGCCGCGCAAATAGGTGTTTATACAACGCTGGTCGGAGCGGTTTATTTAGGATTCGATCTCAAGGAGGCGAGCGCTATAGGAATTATTGGAGGTGCTGACGGGCCAACATCTATTTTCATTGCCAGTAAACTGGCGCCTCATCTCCTGGCGCCAATAGCTGTGGCGGCATATTCTTACATGTCACTGGTTCCACTCATTCAACCCCCGATCATGCGCTGGTTGACCACGCCCGAGGAAAGAAAAATCAAGATGGAACAGTTGAAACCCATATCGCAAACAGTGAAAATCATTTTCCCTGTTGCGGTAACCATCGTGTGCTGTCTGATGCTTCCCGGAGTCACTCCGCTACTTGGAATGCTGTTGCTGGGAAATCTCTTTCGCGAATCGGGAGTCACCGCCAGGCTTCACGAAACTTCGGAAACTCATTTGATCAATATCGTCACTATCATGCTTGCCCTTGCAGTTGGCTCCTCCATGACCGCCGAGTCATTCCTGAAACTTGAAACAATCAAAATCATCGTCCTCGGTTTACTCGCTTTTTGCATGGCAACAGCAGGCGGAGTTATTTTCGCAAAAATTTTATGCAAACTTTCAGGTGGCAAAGTCAATCCGTTGATTGGTTCGGCGGGAGTATCTGCTGTTCCCATGGCCGCCCGAGTTTCACAAAAGGTAGGAGCAGAAGAAGACCGATCAAACTTTCTACTCATGCACGCGATGGGCCCCAATGTCGCAGGAGTCATAGGAAGCGCGGTCGCCGCAGGTGTATTCATATCACTTTTTGGTGAGGTGGGCGGTGGGGCGGATCATGCACAGGTCGTAACGGAAGCAATCTCTAACATCGTCTCTTTACCCTAATCACGTTATGAGCTCATTAGTTAACACATCTCTGATCGTTTCCTGCATCGCCATGACGGTGATTTTTATTGTACTGACCATCCTTATTTACACAATAAAAATACTGGTGAACCTGATACCTTATGAAGAACCACCCGTACCCAAAGCAAAGGCTAAACCAGCCTCGCCAGCAGGTGGCGGCCCCTCCCCTACTATTGTCGCGGCTATCACAGCGGCAATGGCAACGCACCTGGGAAAATCTCCGCAGGAGTTCCACATCACGCAAATCGACCCAAAATAATTTTTCAAGTATTACTCCGTCCGCATAAGGAAGGGAACATGGGAGCGGAAAGATAGGCCACGTCTAACTTTGTCGGGAAACACCAGTACATCTTTCGGGCGTGGCCCAATCAATCATCAGCTTTTACCGCGCCTACTTTTTCAGGTAAAGTCAGAATCTCGCCGGGAGTTTGCAGGATGCCCTGAAAAATCCCCGTAACCTTTTTCCCCAACGAGGTGAAAGGAATAGCAGTTACCTCAGGATCATCAAACGGACCTTTAACACTGTAATAGGTTTTTATCAAGCTACCTTCATCGCCAGCAGTAAGGATCTTGCCAATAACCGGAATTTTGGTGAGAAATTTGTCCAAGCCTGGCATAGGGGCGACCCCAACCACTGCATCCATCTCACGCAGGTTTAAATCGAATTTCCCGACTATGGAGGTCCTGCGTTGATCGGTTTCGTATACAAAGTTTTCTGTTTCCGCAACTCCACCAACATGAGCAAAGTCACCGGATATATCCACATAATTAGACATGCCCTCATCTACTTCTGTTTTTTCTTTATCTTCAACAGGCGCTTGCAGGCCAAACAGGCTAAAGGTTCCTGCTTTTAATTTCCTTTTGTTTATCGTTCCCTTACCGAGACGAATGGATACTTTGCCGCTCAAAGTGCGAATGCTTTCCGACAAGTTTCTACCACGACTTTTAACACTTAAATCCAGTTTCTTAACCTTCCCGGTCAGCCCGTCCTTAAAGTGATCGCCGAACATTGCCAGTAGTTCACCCGCCTCAACCTCACTGGCCTCCAAATGTGTTTCAAAGCGAGTGGCCTCGGGATCTTTAACCGAAAGTTTACCGCTTCCCTTGATCGGGTTTTTGGACCCGACCTGGAATCCGTCAAAGACAACTTCCCGATCTTTCAGTGAAATTTTTCCAGACACATCGCTCAATGTCATCCACTTATAGTTCAATTGTCCAAGGTTCACACTCACCTCACTCGTCCCTTTTGCAATCAAGCGCGATTTTTCGAGGAGGTCTCTAAAATTTATCTCTTCTCCATTCTTGTCCTTGTCAGGAGGAATCAATTCATCAACCGCCAATGTTTTTCCTGTCAATTTCAGTACCAGTTCAGGGTGTTCGCCATTCTTGCACACACCACTAAATTCAAGTTGCGAATTTCCCGATGCCAGTTGCCCCGCACGCACATCATAAGTATTGCCCGAAAATCGAACATCAGCACTGAATGTCACCGGGTTTACCCTGTCCTCCCTCTTAAAAACAAGGTCCTTCAAAACAACAGACCCTTCGACCCAGGAATCTTCAATCTGGTTCAGGTTGCCTCGCCCTGAAATATCAAAATATATTTTCCCATCCCGGTTGCCCTTGAGAATAGCTACCGTGGGTGCAATTGTACTTGTTCTAAGCCCCGAGGCGCTAACTTTAACTGAGTACACAGGATCGACTAAACTTTTGATCTTTGCCTTGCCTATGACCGTGTTGTCACCCAAAGTAAACTTCAAGTGGTCGACAACGATACCTTTCTCTGGGGAATAAGCCCCTTCCATTTCCATTAAGTTTGGAATATTTTCCTGTTTATCCACCTCGTCATGAAACTTATAGCTTGTCCGTGTTAAATCCATTTTATTTTCAAACTTAAAGGAATTACGGTCTCCTGTAAGAGTGATTTGTGAACTTAGCGGACCGGAAAATTTTAAATCCCGCAAGTAGGGAATATCTTTGAAGTCGGCCTGTGTCCAACCAGCCGATGTCGCGCGTAAATCGAAATCCACCAGCGACCCCGACTTGGGAACCAATTGCCCATCCACTTGAATGGGTGAATTGCCATACCACCCGCCAATTTTAGTCAGGCCAATGCGCCCGTCACCAAAAGAAATGCCCCCCGTCAGTTTGAGCAAAGGCTGGAATCCTGACGGGTGTTTCACTGAAACATTTTTCAATTCGATACTCCCCCAGTCCTTCTCCTGACTCGGCTGATTAAAATCGATAAAGTTCCTGTACTTCACCTCCACATCCCCTTCTCCAAATTCCGCTTGCTTGAGCGCTGTAAACAGGGGACCGCCAAAATCAATATCCGCGATCACGCCGGGAAGCTCAGCCACGTTCAGTCTGTACACTGCGTTCATTTTGCGGACAGTACTTTCCCCCTGCCGCAGAATTTCTCCCTGCATATTGGAAAACGAACTTTTGCCGAATTCGCCTGACAGATTTTTGAATGCAACTATGGGAACCGATGCCTGGTCCAGGACCAGCTTTTCCTTTGGAACATGGTAATAAAGAATCTCACCATTAAAGTTACTGACTCGCGACTTCAATTCTGCTTCATAAAAAGAAGCGTTCTTCATAGTAAGAGCGCCAGTGATGGAAATTTTATCTGGTTCCTCCAGAGGTCCCTGGATATTGACCTTCAGTAATCCTTTGCCAGAAAAATCCTGATAATCATCCAGAATATTTTCAAATGACTCCCCGGCTAGAGCTTTTTTTAAAGCCAGATTCAATTTTTCAAGTTCCAAATCATTTTCGACAGAGAGATCGGCCACGGGGTTATTCATCATATTGAGAACCGTCCCCTTCACGTTGGCAATGGGCAAGTCCTCATATCGGGCCTTCAAAATCTTAAAAGCGCCATCACCATTCTGATATTTCAGGGACCCTGTCACTTTTGTGAGTGGAGGCAAAGGCGAACGCCAGTCAACTTGTTTAAGAACAATTTCAGCAGCGAGAAGATTCCGGTTTTCCTCAGAGTCCAGCTCCTGCAATTGCGCGAGCGATCCATCAAATTTGAGGGACTTAACTTCCAGGGTCCCGTTATCAAACCTTCGGCTCAGATCTTTGTGAACGGACTCAGGAAAAAACATGAACGGAAGATACTGTCGGGTTTCTTCGATTTTAAATTCACCGGTCTGTATCGCGAAGGAAACCTTCGGGTCCTGCGACAAAAACCCGGCGAGCTTGCCTCTGGCAGAAAAATTCATGGAACCGGAATGCAGTTTGAGATCCTGGACCTCAATGGAATCCTTATCGAGTACAAAACTGTAGTCCATGACTCCTCTTTTTTGGGAGTCCATGCCCCTTAATACAGGCCTCTTATCCATTGTGGCGGTTGAGTATTTCAGCGTACCCTCTGACCGCAGGTTGCCACCCAGGTTTCCTGAAAAATCTGATTCCAGCGAAAGCCAGCTATCATCGGGCGTGGCAGATAAAACTTTCTTGAGGTATGGACGAAACTGGGGAACATGAAGCTGGTCGATCTTCATCTTTCCCTTAACTGGAATTGGCTGGCCTCCATTTTCTCCGTCAATATTGTCAAAGCTTCCTGACAACTGGAACGCGGTAGACTTGTGAACGTTAGGAATTTCCCCACTCAGGTCGAAGGAAAATGGTTTTTGTAAAAAATGTTTATTGACCGTTAGATTAATATTTTTTACTGAGATGGAAAGCGGGTCGGAACCAGGCATTTTATAATAGTCCAGAAATTTCACTTCACTGTCCGACAGGGAAAGCCTGTGCATGAAACTGGCCGCCAACACCTTGAACAATCCGCTCTGGGTCGGTTCAGCCAACCAGCGCGATGGATTTCCCATATTGAATTGTCCTTTTTCATTGCGGACCAATTCTATGGAAGCCCCTTTAACGATGAGTTTCCGGATTTCAATTTTCTTGTTCAGCAATGGCCACAATTTAACAACGAACCATGCACTTTTTGCTGAAAACTGACGGTTGTCTCCATTGGGCGAATTGACGAATACATTGTGCAAACGAATACTTATTCCTTTTACAAATTCAAGATCCGCCGCGCCAATAGACACATTACGTCCTGTCAGCTCTTCCATTTTTTCTACCGCTAGGGCTTTGATATTATCCAGGTCTTTCAACTGGACATAAATAAAACCTGCGGTGACTAAAAAACAAGCAAGAAGTCCGCTGAACAAAAAAACCGCTGCCTTTTTATTAAATATAATTTTCATCAAAAATTATTTTACACTGCTATTAATCCAGAAAAACCTATTCGGAGAATTAAACTTTTCAGCCCATCTTTAAAAATTACACATGAATTCCGATTTTGAAGGTACAATCCAGGAGGAATGTGGTACTTTTCCTTGTCTCAGGAGTCACCAGGAAAAGGCGTGATCGGGCTAAACTTATATATAACATAAGTTATAGAATTTTCAATGCCGTAGAATCCGAGCGCCAACCGCAAAAAGTACGCTAACCCGGAATTATTTGATTTTTAACACCGATCTTTACCCAAGAAGCAGATGACCGACTCTCAAACTGATATTCTTTATGGGATCAACCCCATCACGGAAACGTTGAAGGTCTCTAAACGCAAATGCTTCCGGATCATCGTGGAGGAAGGCAAAACCAACCCTCGGCTGAAATCTCTAATGAAACTGGTTCTATCGCAAAATATATTGGTTGAAACTCTTCCTAAACCTGAATTTCAAAAACGGTACCGATCTTATGTCCACCAGGGAATCGTCGGACATTTTTCTCTCAAAGAAACGGTGGGTCTTGGCGACTTAATCGCCCGATCCTTGAAAGAATCCGCCCAGCCGGTGCTGGCGCTTCTTGATGGCATTCAGGACCCTCATAATCTGGGAGCCATCATGAGATCGGCGGAGGCCATGGGCGTTCAAGGCATGGTGCTTCCCAAACACCGGGTCGCACCACTAAACGAAACAGTAGCGAAGTGTTCTTCAGGAGCCATCGAAAAACTTCCTGTCACCTGGGTGACCAACCTGGCGCAGGCTATAGACAAACTGAAAGAATCCGGATTCTGGGTCGTAGGAATTGATCCTGAAGGCGAAACATCCTGTTACGATTTTAAGTTTGAAATGCCCGTCGCTCTTTTGATTGGCGGTGAGGGAAAAGGCATCCGCCCTATTCTCAAAAAAGCCTGCGACTTCACATTATCGATTCCCATGGCAGGCTCAATGAGTTCGCTGAACGCCTCTGCGGCCGGGGCGGTGGTATTCTACGAAGCACTCAGACAAAAGTTAAAGCAGAACAAAAAATAAAAAGAGCCGGGGGGACCAAGCCTCCCGGCTTTTCATATGTTGATCCGTTACATCGTAAAATTAGAAGACGAGCGTTTCATCGCCGCTTTACGCTTTTTCTTTGCTTCTTTTTGCTTTCGTTTCTTTTTGACCGATGGTTTTTCATAAAACCGTCTGGCCTTAAGCTCTTTCAGCAAACCATCTTTTGTCAATTGGCGTTTCAACACCTTCAACGCCCGCTCGACCTGATTCTGATAAACTGTGACTTCCAAAAAATCTCCCCTCCCTTCACAAAAACATAGATCCCTCGCCAAACGAAAATCAGCAACATCAAACAATCACCAATAGATAAATGACTTGGGTTGTCCCCATTCTGGATTATTGCGCTAAATATGTCAAGTCTGCTCGACCAGTACGGGCACAGGTGAGGGTATTTTGTTATTGTAGTTGCTCAATTCCCAGCACCCGTTGGGCACCTGCTGGCCCTCGGTTTATTGGAGCTTTAAGGTCTCGCAACCTCTGCTACAGGTTGCCTGAAAAATTAAAACATTTTGACTGGATTTCAGGTCGTCATTTTGTTTCAAGAAACTCTACTTCGACGGTCATTTCCTGCGTCCCGCGTTTAACACGCAACTCTGCCCGGTCGCCAATATTTTTT
Organism: uncultured Nitrospina sp.; assembly: GCA_913045445.1. GTDB lineage: Bacteria > Nitrospinota > Nitrospinia > Nitrospinales > VA-1 > Nitromaritima. The sequence continues at coordinate 46,683 of CAJWQP010000009.1, forward strand.
CCCCGCAGACGATCAATCAAGTCCTCAGCATCTACAAGGTCAGCCCCATCCATAGCTAACAGAATATCGCCATCCTTCAGGCCCGCCCGTTCCGCGTTGGAGTTGGCTGAAACAGATTTTACACGCACATCGTTGTGTCTGCTTTCCAGCAGTACACCGAGTTTGATTTTATTTTCCGGAAAAACTTTGTATTGAAGTTTCCACGCATAGTCGCCTGAGTAGAGGGGAATAGAAACGTGTTTAACTTCCATTTCCCGATCCTTCAGTTCAGGTGGCAGTTGGGTCACCGTGGGAAGAATTATGGAGTATGCGTGAGGAACCCTGCGAAAGGCCCGCTTGGGGATGCCGAATCCGTATTGGACATGGAACCCGCCAGCTAAAACGACAAGCTTTAAGTCGGCGTTATCCGGATTTTGCAAAAACTCGGCAACGGTCAGAGCCATCGACTCCTCCCAGAGCAGAAGCATGCGGTAAGGTTTCTCCATAGCCTGGTGTCCGCCGAAGACAGACATGGAAAATGGGCGGTGATAACGGTCGTTGAAATCTATTTCCGGGAGGTTGTTTTCATCTGAGGGTTCATCTTTCCGGAACTGGTCTTCAGTTTCTTTGGCGGATTTCAACCCGATCAACGGAGTATTATTTTTTTTCATAAATTCGAAGATCGGTTGATACGAGGCGTAGCCGTGCCCCCAGTTATTTACGAACAGTTTTTTAAATTCGCGTAAAGACAGTTCATTTTGATTCCAGCGGTCGAGATCCGGTTGCGCCGAGCGACGGAACATTTCCATGCCAACGGATATCTTTCCGGGAAAACGGCGGGTCAAATCCTTGATAATTTCAAGTTGTACCCGGTGCGCCTCAAGATTGTCATGCGTTTCCCCTATATAGATAACCCTGGAGGATGAAATGGCAGACTGCATCTGGTCGAAACTCACCTTGATTCCCGTGGGCAGGTGAAGAATTTCATCATCTTCCAATTCATCCAGCGAAAGGTAGGGCGAGCCGGAATGGGGCACAGCGTATTCCTCTGTGAATCCGTTTGGAGCAGGATAGAAAGTCCATAAGAAGAGCAGAGTCATCAGGATTCGCGAAAACAGTGCCATAGGGAATTGAGCCATTGTATTTCCTTGAGCGGTGAGTGTTAAAGGACTGCCTTTAATATATCAAATAAAGCGCCCGCATCATGATAAAAACGGGGTGAAAGACAGTACGGCGTATGTTGAAATTTTGAAGGACCGTATCAAATAGAAAAACTTCTCTGGTCCTCGTTCTAAAGATTTCTCCACATCGGTTGCTCAGCTCTTCGCGCTTACATCCCCTAATGCGGGAATAAATGAATTGCTGTCGCTTTGACAGACAGCGTCACTTCTCTGGAAACATCGAGTTTCATTTCTTCTTTGGATTCACGAGTGATGAGCGCGTCGATGGAGAATCCGCAATTTACAGTCAGCCTCACCAGCGATTCCTCCAGCACCACCGCTTCAATGGTTCCTCTCAGTTGATTTCTGGCACTGCTGTTTGTTTCCCTGGCCAGTCGGATAACGATGTCCTCAGCTCTGATCCCCACCATCACAGGGCCGGTATCTAGTCCGAAGTTGGCCGCCTCAAGCAAATTATCGTTAATTTCGACTATTGCGAGTCCGTCTTTCTTTTCCCTGATAGAGCCAGGAAAAACATTTTCCATGCCGACAATTCCCGCTGTAGTTTTCTGATTGGGTTTGCTGAATACCTCGGCGATGGGTCCATCCTGCAACACAGTTCCATGGTTCATCACAATCATCCTGTCGCCTAGAGAAAGAGCTTCGGTTCGGTCATGGGTGACCAGAATCACGGGGATTTTGAACTGTCGGAGCAAGTCCCGGAGTTCTTTCCGCAGGCGAATGCGGGATGGGTTATCGAGTGCCGAAAGGGGTTCGTCTAATAGTAGAAGCCTGGGGTGCCGACATAAGGTTCGCGCAAGGGCCACTCGTTGCTTTTCTCCTCCTGAAAGGGATTGTATATTTCTGTTTTCGAGCTTTGATAGATCAAAGATGTCGACCATGCGGGCAATGCGCTTATTCTTTTCATCTTTGGAAATTTCTGTCAGGTTATAGCCTATATTCTTTTTTACAGAGAGGTGAGGGAACAAAGCATAATCCTGAAAGAAAAATCCTGTTCCGCGTTGCTGTGGCGTAACGCAAGTCTTCTGGTTTTTACTGTACCAGATTTCATTGCCAAAGCAGATTTCACCATCGTCGGGTGTTTCCAACCCGGCGAGGCATCTTAATACCGTGGACTTTCCAGCGCCCGAAGGACCAAACAGTACGGTCCAGGAAGGAGTCAGTTCCAACTCCGTTTGAATGGAAACCTGGCGACCTGGAAAATCTTTTTGAATATCGATCAGGAGTTTTTCGGCCATATCGTCCACACCTTCCTGTTGGTCGCGTAAACCAGAGAGAGTACAAAAAATGAAAAGACCAGAAGTGTTAAAGATGTTTGTCCGGCTTGTTCGTATTCGAGTGCCTGAACCTGATCGTAAATTGAAATGGATACAACCTGAGTCGATCCGGGAATATTGCCGCCCACGAGAAGTACCACTCCGAACTCACCCAGGGTATGCGCGAAGGAAAGAACTCCCCCGGTGATCAATCCCGGAATGGATGATGGAATAACAATGGTTAAAAACGTTTTCACACGCGAAGCTCCAAGTGTCCATGCCGCTTCGCTCAGACGCTTATCAACAGACTCAAAACCAGCAAGAAAAGGTTGCACAGCAAAAGGAAGACTGTAAAGGACAGAAGCGACCACCAGACCAGGAAAACTGAATGGTAACGCGCTTCCAAATACATCGAGATACATGGAACCTATAGAAGAGTTGGGGCTGATGGATACAAGAATATAATAACCAAGGACGGTCGGGGGCAAGACAATGGGGAGAGCAACAATCGCTTCGATTAAAAACTTCCATCGCAATCGGGTGATGCTCAGCCATCCCGCCAAAGGAATTCCGATAAGAAACAACAAAGCCGATACCACTGCGGCTAACTTGATGGATAGAAGTAGAGGGTCAGTGATCATAAATTGCGCCCGGAAAAATTGAATTGCAAAGACGAGTCACAGCAATCCTCTGCCGTGGATAGTGGGAATATTAAAGCCGTATTTTTTAAGAATGCGGCTTCCCTTTGGGCCGGTTACGAATTCAGAAAACGAACCAGCTACTAACGGATTCCGTGTACCCTTTAAAATAATGAATCCCTGCTCAATAGGGCTATGCTCGTCTGTAGGGATTTCCCAGAATGATCCGGTGGACTTCATCTCAGGATTTGCAACCAGTGAACGGGCGATGATGCCAGCCTGAGCCGCCTGCGTATGTACAAATTGAGTTGCCTGGCTGATATTTTCTCCCAGCACAAAACGGGATTTGACCTGAGAATAAATCCCTGTCTTGTTCATCCATTCAATTGCGGCTCTGCCATAGGGCGCGTGTTTGGGATTGGCAATAGCTATTTTTATAATTTTCGAATTCAGGAGAGTAGCAGATTTTTCTTTTTTTACGTTCAGCCCCACGGAGTCAGGAACCCAAAGAACGATGCGTCCTATCGCGTACAGGGCGACTGGGGTATCGCCCAGACTCTTCCCTTCCTTAACCAGTTGCCTGGGGTAATTTGTGTCGGCGGAGAAAAAAACATCATAAGGCGCACCATGCACTATCTGACTGAAAAAGTTTCCCGAGGAACCGAATGAAAGTTTTACTTTTATTCCGGGATTCTCGTCATGAAACTCTTTTGCGATTTCCTCAAAAACCAGTTTCATGCTTGAGGCCGCCGCTACTTTGATCTCAGCAGTTCCAGCCCAAAGTGCCACTGGCCAGAATAAAAAAAACGACAGGAAAACGAATAGCCCGGCATTCCTGCGAATATAGTTGTTGGCTGTCATATGTTCATTTGGAAATTATTGACGGTGTTTTACGTTATATATCATAAAACATAACGGTGGGTCAAGCCAGTTTCTTAAGTGAAGAGTTTTTTAAATGGCATCCCGGGAAGGTTGGTGCCCTGATATGGTATGATGCGGGTTATGGAAAAGGATTTTGAGCCACTAAAATCTCGTTTGCGGGAGATAAACGAAAGGCTGGACCCAGAGGAGCAGGCCTCTTTCGGCCTGCTCATTGAAAATTTTTCTGGCAACACATCGGAATTTCAGCGGATCATGCGCGACCTGGGCAAGTTTGGTTCCAGAATAGGAACCGGGTCGAAATTTGAGGTTTACCGTGAAGTACAGCATCTTTTTCACAAAGCGCCTCCTAAAGAGTAACCATAGCAATTTATGGCAGATTCAGCGGTTCATATCATTGTCCATGGGCGGGTGCAGGGAGTATTTTTCCGCGCATCGACGCAGACGCGGGCTTTGGAACTTTCTCTGGTCGGATGGGTACGCAATTTGCCGGACAGTTCGGTGGAAATTCATGCGGAGGGTGATCGGGAAAACCTGGAACTTTTAATTGAATGGTGCCGACAGGGTCCGCCATCGGCAAAAGTGACCCGGGTCGATTCGGATTGGATTGCTCCACAGACGATGCACGACTTTCAAATTCGATAAGCTCACTGAATAAACTTAATAGATGTTTTTAACTCCGCCTCCTGTGGGGATAACTCTGTGATTAAAATTGAAGGCTTGCAAAAAAAATATACCACAGTAACATTAGGAATTATCCAGTTTCTTAAAAATCACTACTCACGATTTACAAGAACCACTGCGTAAAGTACAAATCCTGAGCGATCTGCTGGAATTCAATCTCTCGGATATTCCGGATAAAGAAAAAGGTGTTATGGAGCGTCTTCGACTTGCGGCGGCACGCGGCTCACAACTCCTTGATGACTTGATCAGCTTTGCCTCCATCACCAGCGAGAATGAACCTTCTACAGTTTTCAATCTTTCAGATCTTGTACAGAATGTAATTTCTGAGCTTCGAGATGTGATTGATAAAACTCAGGGAAAAATTAAATCAAGTGGCCTTCCAGAAATTTACGGGAACCCCAAATACATTCATTTACTTTTCCAACACCTGATTTCAAATGCATTAAAGTTCTGTAAAAATGAACCCCACCCCGGATAAGTATAAACAGCCAAAGAACCGTGGATCACCAATGGCAGATTTCTGTTAGAGACAATGGGATAGGCATAGAAAAAAATACCTCGAAAAAATCTTCAAACCTTTCGAAAAACTCAATCCAAAAGATGGACACAACGGAACAGAAATGGGCTTGACTATTTGCCGAAAAATTGCCGAAGACCATTCCGGCACGATCATCGCTCAGAGCAATCCTGAGGAAGAAACCGTTTTCATATTGACCCCGCCGGAAAAAAACAGGACTAGCGACCCAAGTCACCCAGCAGCCCAAATCAATTTAGTTCATTTTTTTTCTTTTATGTCACTTGACCACTTTGCTCTGTTTTCAATACACCCGGAAACAGGATATTGTTTTCTTTGTGAACATGTACATGCAGGTCCATTTCAAATTCCTTCATTTTTTCCAACATCAAAGCGTAAGACGCGCAACCATCAGCAGGCATTTTATAATTGTCCGTAAATTTACGAACGTTATCTAGAGACCTGTTTGCCTGATTGTGCTCCGCCTGCATAACATGGATGGGTCCCTGAAAATTAGTGCAATGGTACTCTCCAGCGGGAACTGTGTAGCCAGCACTGCGTATCATCGGAAATAGTATTCTTTCCTCCTTTAACAAATGCGATTCAAGATCATTGAACATATTAATGGTTTCCCGTTGCACCTGAATAAGTTCAGGATGACGCGTCCCATGTGCCTGGACAACCTTTTCTATCAATTCGTTTAACACTGGAATCGCCTGCTTCAAATAAGCGTGATGCGTCGATTCCAAGTGGTCAACCAACTCCTTTGGTGAAACGGTTGTCCAATCGGCGACAGTTTCACCTAGATCTTCATCTCCCGTTTTTTTTAATCTCTGTACCACATCGTTCAGATTCAAACCTTTTTCCTGACAGGCATCTTGTAAAGTCTGATGCCCACCGCAACAGAAGTCGATTTCCAGTTCCTGGAATATGTTGGTTCGGCTTATCTCATCCTTGACCCATTCGTTGATTGTGCTTCCTTCACCAAGTTCACTCATAGCAAAATCCTCAAAGACTTAAGCTTTTTAAAACAAAGGCACTTCCAGCCACCTGGGCATTAAGCAGATATAAAGACTCCCATGTCCGCTTTTAATCTAATTCCTGATATCATTAGATGTCAATATTTTTTACCCACTTTTAACCGACAAAGACCCCCATGATTTCCCAAACAGCAGAATACGCTTTACGTGCTGTGGTGCATCTTACCGCTCCAACCGAAAAACCTCTCACCACTCAGGAAATAGCAGCCCGAACGCAAGTTCCAGAAAGCTATCTTTCCAAGGTGCTACAAAGTCTGGGCCGAGCAGGAATTTTGAGTTCACAAAGAAGACTTCACGGTGGATTCAGCTTGGCCAAAAAGTCAGACTCCCTGACTCTTCTGGAAGTCATTAAATGGAAACATTTGTTTCAATAGAATCCACCAAATCTTCCATGACGGTGATTTTGGCTTCCACCCCAAAACCCCCTGCCTCCTCAATCATATGAGGAAATGGTCATTGGATTTTTCTTAAAAATGGTTTATCCTTCTACAATGCTTGTGCCGTAAAAAAGACTGGCGTGAGCTTTACTGCTTACGCCCCCTAATTGGAGGAGAAAAAAATGAGGAAATTAGCTTGCGCCGGATTGGCAGTTCTATTTCTAAGTCTGATTAGTTTTCTGCCAACCCTGGAAGCCGTAGATGTTCCTGACCCAAAAGTATGTGACACGGAAACAAGTGACGCCAGAGCAAAACGCCCTGGCGAATCCGTTGCCGCGAAATCCAGTGGAAAAATTTCTGTCAATGACCGACGCAATCTTTGCCTGGCATTAAATCCAATAAAAGATCCCGTTAATCGATTCATGCACAAGGACCACAGCACCTACTATTGCACATTGATCGTTAACCGAGACAGCCAGTCATATTGCTTTGCCGTGGTTCAGGCTGACCCCAAAAAATGCAATAACATCGTAAGCAAGGAACTGGAAACCGACTGTCTGGAAAAAGCCAAATAAATCACCAAAAAACCGCTCGAAGCGGAAAATCTGCTCACACGCCCCCCCTTTCCTTGCCTCTCCAGTATTCTCACGGTCGAAGATCGGCCATGACTTCCCCTGAAATTGACACACAACTGTGACAGTACTCACATCAATTTGTAATATAAATATGTAAGAATCTCATTATTGCTTTATAAAAATGAGTGCCATTCCACAGATGACCGACAAAACTTTCAGCCTCGATTTAGGAATTTTACTTATGGACAAAAATCCTCTCCTAAGGAGAAATCTTAAATCCAAATTCAAGTCCGGCGGTTACAGCAACATTTTGTCTGCTGAAATTCTTGCTGAAATTAACCGTGTCCTGGCGAGTGATCAAGCACCAGCGTGATGCCACTGTTCGCTAGTTAAAACTTCACAACTCCCCCTTAAAAATTAAAGCGGTTTAGAACCGGCTGATAACAAATCATTACCCCTTTGACATTTCGTG